>NZ_JBOGDD010000810.1:0-2931 GCF_050701675.1 Mycobacterium sp.
GGTCCGTCCTTGAAGACAGTTACCGTGCCCGCGCCGAGCTTGGTGGCGGCGGCCTGGGCCATGTCGTAGGTCTGCTTCCAATTCTGTTCCGGGATGGGGGTGTCGGAGACGTAGTGGCGCAGCAGGATCTGTTCGCCGTCGGTCTGCTCGTAGGGCGGGTTGCAACCACCCCGGGAGGCTTCGCGTCGCCACTCCCATGCCACGGTCGGTGCGAGGGTAGCGATCTGGCCACCGAGTTGCTCGATCGCTGACTTCATCACCGCCTCCGTGTCCTCCAAGGAGGGTAGCGACGTCAGGGCGACGGCGGCCTGGCTGGCTTGGGTCGGGTCGGTGGGCTGATGTGGGTCGTTCATGCGGCATCCTGTGGCGAGTAGGGCGATCGACGCGAGGCAAGCGAGTGTCATGCTGCTGGCGCGGCGAGGGGTGAGTCTTGATGGCATGGTTTGGGTGCTCACTTCTGCGCGATGGGGGTGGTCCCGGCGATGACGGCGGCGATGTTGTAGCCGGAGGTGTAGAGCTGATTGTTGGCGCTGTCCCATCGCGGGTAGTCACTGTGGCCGCTGGCCGAGTGTAGGGTGCGACCGTCGGGCACTGTCGCCGTGCCGGTTTCGAGGTGGGTGAAGTTTGGGTTGATGGCCGGGTTGGGTCCGAATTGTCCTGCGCCGGAGGCATCTAAGCCGCCGAGCACGGTGGTGGCCAACTCGCGCAGCCCTGGTGGCAAGAAGGGTGCCACGGCGTGTGCGATGGGCGGGACGTCGTAGACCTTCTGAATGGGATCGTCGGGGGTCTCCATGGTGAAGACGTGCCCGTTCTGCAGACCCAACTGTCCGGCGTTGGTGGCCTCGATACCGGGCGATCCGTAAAACAGTGCGTTGTCGACGCCGTGGTCACCAGGCACCTGCAGCGCCAAGCCCGTGGTCAACGACCCGTAGGAGTGACCGATCGCGGTGAGGTCCACTGCCCCGTGATGGGTGGCGTTGATGCCGTCGTAGAAGTGGGCCAGGTTCTGCGCCCCCGCCTTGGCGACGTCGTCGTGACTGACCTCCCACCCTCCGGCCAGCGATCCACTCAGATCGTCGGTGCCGGGCACCTGCGGCGGGTCATACCCGATCCAGGCGATCGAGGCGACCGTCTCGTTGCCGCGCCCGGCGAGGTCGAGTTGGGTCAATGATTCATTGCGGACGTTCATGGCTTCGTCGGCCATGCCGGTGACTCCGCCGTGCACGGTGGTGTTCAACCCCGGTGCGGTGACTGAGACGTGGTCGGCGGTGTCGGGATCACCCACGGCTATGGCGGCACGGGCTTGCCGACCGGTTTCGGTATCGAGCAGCATCAGCTTTCGATCGGGCTTGTCGCGCACCGCCTTGTCGACGGCCTGTAGATCGGGCAGGTACTTCGCCCCGTTCTGCGCGGCGTCGACGTCGCGTTGCCAGGCCTCGTACCTGAGTCGGTCATCGAAGATGGCACCGGGTTCATTTGGGTGCGGGATGTTGCGACCTTCGGCCCAGTCGGGGTGGGCGGCTTTGAGGGCGTCAGCGCGAGCCTGGGCTGCCTGGGCGGCGGCCAAATCGGTGTGAAGGGACCGCCTGTTGTAATAGTCGCGGTCCACGGCGGGCATGCCGTCCCGGTTGGCGATCAGATGATCGCGTTGATACAGGGCATCCCGCTCCTCTGGGGTCAGGCGCTCCCAGAAGTCCTCGAACTGTCGGGGATCGTCGGGTAACGGCTTGTTCAACACTGCCCGGGGGTCGGGGTGATCGGTGGAGTTGGTGAGCTCCCCAGCGGCCGCGATGGCGCGTGCCAGCCCGGCATCTGCTTCGTCGGCTTCGGCGAGCAGCTTCTTGATGCGGACTTCCAGGTCGGCTTGTTGCAGCGCGTAGATAGGGTCGCCGACCTTCGATGGGTCGGCAGGAGTTACCGATCCGGTGACGGGATCGATGTTGAATCCCTCAGCTCGGGCGTCGTCGTCGATCTGGTGCAGCGTCGACTTGAGACCCTCGATCTCATCAGCGCTGGAGCGGGTGGCGTTGGAGATCCGGTTCATCTCTTCGCCGTGGGCGGCGAGGTAGGCGCTGAGTTTGTCCAAGGCCGCGCGTGCCGCGTCACCACCGCTACCCTGCCAAGTCGCGATCATCGGCAGCTTCGTCAGGCCATTCCTCACGTCGTCCGCGCTGGCACCACGCTTGCCCAGTGCGGCAGAGACGTCGCGAATGGCGTCGGGACGCCAGCGATCGAGGTCGGCAAGGGTGATCGGCATCAGAGCGTGTCGTCGAGCGCTTCTGCGGCCTCAGAGTCGTTCTGGGCGTAGCCGTTGGCGGCGGCCCGGTAGGCAGCGCCATGAGCGGCGATGTCGCCGCATAACTGTGTCGTGGTGGCTTGCCACTCCGCCATCCTCGCCTGCAACGCCAACGCGGATGCGCCCACCCAGCCCGCCTGCGCACCTTCGATAACCCCGTCGGAAGCGCCGTGGGCTGCCTGCAACTCGGTATGGTGCACGTCCATGTGATCCGACGACATGTGCAAGTCGATCGGATCGACCTTGAGGCGGTCGCTCATCCCTACCCCTGTCTCGTCCGCTAGCGAGTACGACTCATCAGGGCCGCGCTTCATAGGATAAGCGGGATGCGGCTAACTGACCTTCACCACTTTCTACGCCCCAGTCCAGGACCACATCCTTTTCCGCACTTCATGATGGGCGGAGGGACGACGTCGACCCACACCCCTAGTGGCAAATCCAACGGGGCTCAAGGCTGGCATCTGGTGCGTGTTCTTCGGTTCTTGACGTCATAGGCTTGGGGTGTGCGAGAACCGGAGGCCATCGACGCCGAGCTTCGTCTGCTCGTCGCCGTGAGGAGTTCGATCCGCGAGCAGGGAGGCAAACCGGGCTGCGGTCAGGTCGACGAACTGCTCGACGAGCGCATGGCCAGGCTC
>NZ_JBOGDD010000811.1:0-4971 GCF_050701675.1 Mycobacterium sp.
GGATGGGGATCCCGCCGAGGAGCTCGTCCTCGTCGAAGTTCAGCAGTTCGATGGTGCAGTCGCTGAACGCACGAGACCGGCACAGCAGAACATAGCCGTCGTCGACCTCGGAGTCGTTGCACGCAAACGTCGAGTAGTTCTCCATCTGGATGTCGCCGTCGAGAACGTAGGACTTGCAGGCCGAGCAGCGGCCCTCGCGGCACCCGTGCATGAGATGGATGCCCTGCCGGAAGGCGGCGTCGAGGATGTTCTCGTCCTCGCTCACCTCCATGTCGATGTTCACGGGGTCGAAGCTGATCTTGTGCGATTCCGCCATGGCGATGCTTCCTGTTGGTGACGGCGGGTGGCACCGCGACGTGCGCTGGTGCCACCCACCGGGTCGGGATCAGACCGGTGTTGCGCCTGCGCGGTACGCCGCAACGTGCGCGGTCCGCTCGTCCTCGGTCATCTGATTGAGCAACACGTTCGGGCTGTTGAACGTGTTGCCCCGAACGTCGTCGAGCGTCCACATCTTCTTGGGGTCCAGATTCAGATGCGGCTGACCGACCAGCGTCTTGCCGTCGTCTCGGACGTAGCCGAGGTCGCTGACGATGTCGGCGAGGTCCTTGCCGTGGTGCAGCGTCTCCCACTCGCGGAAGCCCGTGAGCCGCCCCATGTTCGGCGTCGGCCTGCCCTCGTATTCGTCGCGGAACGCCGTCGCGTCCGTCCAGTGGCAGGTCTCCGAGCAGTACGTTCGCCATTGGCCGTCCACCTTGTCGACGACCATGTCCTCGCGGATGAGGGCGGGCACCATGCACGTCCAGCAGCGATGTGGGTACTCGTAGCCGACTTCCTCGAAGGCGATGGGCTTGTTGCGGCCCGGGTACGCCAGCCGGTTGTACGCCTCCCACCACTTGCCGAACTTGGAGTACCAGCCCGGGTACTTGTCCTCGAACCACTCGAAGTCGGTGTCGGTCATGGTGTCGATGCGCCAGTAGTTGACCGGCCAACCGGTGGCGAAGAACCGTGCCACCTCGTGCACGTAACCCTTCTCGGTGATGCGCTTCCACGCCTCCTCGACCAGGTCGTGCGGAATGGTCAGACCGTACTTCTCCAGTGGCAGAAGGTAACTGCGGTAGTAGTCGTCATAGATCCACCGTCGCCACATCTCGGCGTAGCTCTCGCGGTCCTTGCGACGGTCCTTGGTTCCGTACTCGATGAAGGTACCGATCGCGGCGTCGACCACGCAGTGGTTGTTCCACCACGCATATCGCAGATCGCGCTCCAGCAGGGGGCGGTTGCGTTCGTCGGCCAGGGCCATCAGCAGTATCGAGTAGCCGTTGGAGATGTGGCGGGACTCGTCTGACTGCACCGAGTGGAACACCGTCGGAAGCAGGTAGTCGCCGTTGGCGGCAGCCTCGTCGGGCATGGCCACGAAAAGTGTATTGGTGAACGCGGTTTCGGCGACCACGGTCAGATAGATGTTGGCCGCCGTGATGGCGTCGCCGGTGATGAACCCCTCGCCGAACTGCCTGCCGATGGTGCCCGCGTAGTTGTTCGCGAACGCCTTCTCGGTCATGTCGAAACCGGCGGGATCGATGTAGTTGTTCATGTACAGCTTCTTGAGGTTCATCTGAATCGTCGAGTGCCGTACCTCGTCGATCATCTGCACGGCGAGCCCGTTGTGGATCTCCGGGTTGGGCACCGCGTCGATCGCCATGGGCATCGCCCGTGCCGCCGAGATCTCGGGAAACGGGATGATCGACAGGAACAGCTTCTGCCATTCGAGCCAGCGCTGCTGCACCTGCCGGAACATGTTGCCGCGGATGGCGCCGTCCATGGCTCCGTAGACGCGGTTGTCCTTCTCCTCCTCCATCGGGAAGTACGACCGCATGATCTGCTTGAGCGGATCCTTCTTCGGCGCCTTCTCGAACGTGTAGTCGGTGCCGAACCTGGTGGCCGGGGTTGCGAACGTCGGCTCCCAAGTGAGTTCGCTGATCTTCGCGTGCGCCTTGGTCAGGCTTTGTCTGCTCAACTCGAGCCTCCTGATAGATGGGCCATTCGCCCGCCGGGCTGGGGGCGATGCGAGACCCATGGAACCGCCTGAGCTGGCTCATTTGCGTCTCAGTTTGAGATGCAGATCACACTGGTGCCGCTGACCGTGCCGGCGTATCGGTCGATCGCATTCGATCCGTTCATGAATCGCGGACAATGCCGTTGTGGACACGCGACGTCTGAGCCTTCTGTTGGCGCTCTCCAGGCTTGGGTCGATGCGGCGAGTGGCCGAGGCGTTCAACCTCACCACGTCGACGGTGTCTCAACAGATCTCCGCTCTGGCCAAGGAGACCGGCGAGCAGCTCATCGAGCCCGACGGACGGCGGGTGCGTCTCACGCCGGCCGGCCGGCGGTTGGCCGACCACGCGGTGTCCATACTGGCCGCGGTCGACGCGGCTCGCGCGGATCTCAATCCGGAAGCCGAACCGGTGGGCACCGTCCGCGTCGGCGGGTTCGCCACCGGCGTTCGCGTGTCGCTGCTCCCGATTCTCGGTGAGCTTGCCTCCGAGCATCCGCACATCGACGTCCGCATCAGCGAGTACGAACCCATTGAAGCGTTCCGTCTCCTCGTCGACGATGATCTGGACCTCGCACTGACCTACGACTACAACTTGGCCCCCGCCTCCCCCGACTCCGTTCTGGATGCCCAAGCCTTGTGGTCGACCCCGTGGGGGTTGGGGGTTCCCGATGACGGCAGCACCGGCGACCGCGCCGACCTGCGCACCCACGGGAACTCCACCTGGATCGTCAACTCACGCAACACGGCTGACGAAGGCGCAGTCCGCACCTTGGCCGGCCTGGCCGGCTTCACACCGCGCATCGCCCACGAGATCGACAGCCTCGACCTGGTCGAGGACCTCATTCTCGGCGGCTACGGCGTTGGACTGTTGCCGTTGAGCCGGCCCACCAGAGCCGGCATCAAGGTCTTGCGACTCACCGATCCGAGCGTCGTCCTGACGGCATATGCGGTGACCCGGCGCGGACGGGCGAACTGGCCACCGCTCAGATTGATCCTCGACCGTCTACGCCCACGCAAACACGAGGTGGCGCAGCAGGATTGGCCGCGCCCGACGACGTGAGGGCGAAGCGTAGAAGCCAGCCGCGGGGTTGGGCAAATCTGGCCTGAGTCACCGCTACCAGGTGTACCATGACTTCACGTACGACATGGAGATCCTGGCAACGCCGTATCAAGGCCCATATCTCTTGGAGCACGCAATGGCATCCTCATACCGCTACAGACTTCTTCAGATCGCGCTCGTCGTCTTCGGCGCGGTGATGATTCTTCTCTACCCGCTAGCCGTGGTGTGGCCGTCGGGGTGGGCGTGGCATCCCGACGCTCCCTATCAGTCCGACTACTTCATGATGATCGTCGGCCTGTACGCGACGCTTGGCGTCTTCCTGTGGAACGCGGCTCGTCGCCCCGAGGCCAATGTCAGCCTCATCTGGTTCACCGTGTGCTCGAGCGTCGTCCACGCCGCAATCATGGCGGTGCAATCATTCGGCGGCGGTCACCACATGGGACATCTGTGGGGAGATGTCCCGGCATTGCTTCTCGCTGCCATCGTGCTGTCGGTTCTCGTACTGACCTCCGGGATCACGCAACCACGCCCATCGACACATGCGTACGAAGCTATTCGCGGAGACTGACCGGGGACGCCGTCAAGTCCACCTCGGGTGGATGAATCGGCGACCGCGGATGAAGGAGTGAATGGAGCAGCGCGACCACCGTGCCGAGCGCACCGCCTGCCAGGCCGGCGGCCGTTGCCAAGACCATGGCGCCCCCGCTGCCGACCAGGATCGAATAGCCGAATGACCCGCCGACGGCGAGCAGTGCCACCCGTGCGGGCGTCCACCGTCGCGGACGGCCGAAGCGAGTCGCCACCACCATGCCGAGAATCAGCGCCACCACGTGACCGACGCCGGTGAAGTCCGTGCCGCCGGCGATGACCACCGCTGCGACCGCGAGCCACCATCCGATCCACGTCGACCGCCAGCGCGTGGGTACCGCCGGGGTGAGGGCGCCGAGCACGGAGGTCGCGCCGTAGCTAGTGCCGACGTCGATCGCCCTACTGACGGAGAGGGGCAGCCAGCCGAACCGAACCGCGGCAGTGAGGCCGGAGGCCACCAGCAGAGTGGCGCCGACGTGGCCGACAGCGAACGCGACCAGGAGCCGTCCGCTGCGCCAGATGAGCTCGCCGACCCCGAGCAGGCACACCAGACCGGGCAGCCAGACGTACATCGACCCGGCGTCGACCACGAAGGCGCTGCCGAGAAGCGTGCCGACGTGCCCGTGGCTCAGGTTGTGCAGATTGGTACTGGCGTGCTGGAACACCCGACCCTGGACGCCGGGACCGAGCTTCAGCAATGTCGTCGTGACGACCACCAGCACGATGGCGTAGACCATGGTCACCCGTACCCGGGCCAACCGAGACAACAGTCCGAATGCCATCGGGACCGACTATGCCCCCGACGCCTCCCCGTTCAGGGCATCCGCCCCTGGCAGATCACTGCGAATCTTCACCCAATACATGGTGAGGTCATCGGGAACTCCGGGAACCCTCGCCGAGAAGAGTTGCTTGCGTACGCGTTTCGTCGTGATGCCCAAAGATTCGAAGTCCTCGGCGGAGATTCCCTCCAGGGTGACGTTCGACACGACCAGTCCACCCCTGGTGGCGCGGTTCATCACCCGAGCCGCGACGTTGACGTCGATGCCCAGCCAGTCCGAACCAATTCGCTGCGGCCTCCCGGTGTGGATACCTGCCCGCATCAACGGCGTATGGCCGCCCACCTCAACGGATTTGACGGCATCCAGCGCAGCAAGGACGGCGCCTACGGCGGTGGCGGGATCGGTGAACACCGCCATCGCGCCGTCACCCATTCTCTTGACGATGTGTCCACCGGCTTCGAGGATGGGCGGTTCCGTCACTTGGCTCACGC
>NZ_JBOGDD010000812.1:0-4888 GCF_050701675.1 Mycobacterium sp.
GGTCATAGGCGTTACCCTCGATGGCCGGCGGTGGGGTCAAGCCGCGCTCGATGCCGTCCAGGCCAGCTGCCAGGTTGGCGGCGATGACCAGGTAGGGATTGGCGTCGGCGCCGCCGATGCGGTTCTCCACCCTGGCGCTGCCGCCCGCGCCGGGAATGGACCGCATCGCCACGGTGCGGTTGTCCAGACCCCACGTGGAACTCGACCCGGCCCACTGGCCGCCTTCGGTGCGTTTGTAGGAGTTGATGGTCGGCAGGTAGATCGCGGTCAGGTCGGCGGCGTGTTCGACGAGGCCGGCCAAATATTGCGAGCCCACCTCGCTGAGCTCATTCGGGTTGTCGGGGTTGGCAAAGGCCGGTGCGCCGTCGCGGTCGACCAGACTCTGGTGCACGTGCCCCGACGAGCCGGCCCAATCGGGCCTGATCTTGGCGATGAACGAGGCGGTGTAGCCGTGGCTGGCGGCCAGCTCCTTGATGGTGTGCTTGAGCAGCAAGGCGTTGTCGGCAGCGGCCAAGGCATCGGAGTAGTGAATGTTGACCTCGAACTGGCCGGGACCGTGCTCGCTGTTGCTGGCCTCGATGAACACGCCGTACTCGGCCAGCTGGCGCCGTATCTCGCCGATGAGGAACTCAGTCCCGGTGTCGCGGTAGACGCTGTAGGTGTGGCTGCCTTCGTTGATCGGCTCCAGGTCGCGCCATCCGCGCCGGGCCAACTCCCGCGCCGTGCCCTTGAAGAGGTAGAACTCGAACTCGTAGGCGGCGATCGCCTGGTAACCGAGATCGCCGGCACGCGCGATCATCGACCGCAGAATGGTGCGTGGCGAGATGTCCAGAGGCCGTCCGTCGCGTTCGAAGATGTCACAGATCACCGACGCCACGCCGGGCTCCCAGGGCACCAGCTTGAGCGTGCTGAGGTCCGGACGCAGGTTGATGTCGGGGAAGCCCGTGTCGTAGCTGGTGTACGCCAGGTCGGAGATGGGTTCGTCCTGCATGTCCCAGCCGAACAGGATGTTGCAGATGAAGGTGCCCTTGTCGTGCACGCTGTCGAGGAAGTAGTCGCGCGAGACGCGCTTGCCCCGCCACAATCCGTCGAGATCGACCGCGCCGATTTTAAAGGTGTGGATCTGATGCTCATCTGCAAAGGCCCTGAGTTCCTCAACGCCGAGTGTTGCTTCTGGGGATGCCATGAATTCCTCGATCCGAAACGGGCTGTTTGAACGACTGTAAGCCGCGTCACTACCGACCGTCTGTGTGCACCATGCACATGTTTGTCCGGGTCACAGTGCGCTGCGCACGTTGAAGCATGCGGGCTGGCGTTCGACGATGGGTGAACCATTCAGCCTGCTCGACGTGAGCCGATGGACATCTGCCCCGCGTATCCGCCCACCCACGAAGGACCGTCTATGTCTGCTGTGAACACCGTCATCAACCCGGCGACCGAAGAGGTCATCACCGAGTTTGCGGTGGCTGACGCCCTCGCCGCGGAGCAGGCGATCGAACGTGCGGTACTCGCCCAGCAGGACTGGATTGCACTGCCGATGGCGACTCGCCGCGACGGGCTCATGGCGATCGCCGCCACCGTCGACGCGCACGTCGGGGAACTGGCCGCGCTGGAATCCGCCGACGTCGGCAAGCCGATCAGCGAGGCCCGCGGCGAGATCGGGGGCGTCGCCGAATGCTTCCGGTACTACGCCGGCGTCATCGACAAGATCCTCGGCGACACCATCCCGGTCGAAGGCGGTGTCGACTTCACCTTCCGTGAGCCGCTGGGCGTCGTGGCGGTCATCGCCCCATGGAACTTCCCGCTTCCGATCGCGTCGTGGAACATCGCTCCGGCGCTGGCTGCCGGCAACTCCGTGGTCGTCAAGCCCGCTGACCTCACCCCCCTGTCCACCCGCCGCTTCGGTGAACTCGTCGCCGCTCTCGACCTGCCGGCACACCTGGTCCAGGTTGTCTCCGGCCCCGGCCGCACCGTCGGCAACGTGCTGACCTCGCACCCGTCGGTAGCCAAGGTCAGTTTCACCGGGTCCACCGAGACCGGGCAGCACGTGATGCGCGCGGCCGCCGGCACCATGAAGCGCATCACCCTCGAACTGGGCGGCAAGTCCGCCAGTGTGATCTTCGCTGATGCCGATCTGGAACGCGCCATCGCCGAGGCGCCGGGTGCGGTGTTCGGCAACACTGGCCAGGACTGCTGTGCGCGTAGCCGCATCCTGGTGCAGCGCAGCGTGTTCGATGACTTCGTCGAAGGATTCGTCGCAGCGACGCGCAACATGCGCATCGGCGACCCCAAAGACGAGCGCACCGTGCTGGGGCCGCTGGTGTCTGCGGCGCACCGCGCGTCGGTACAGAGCTTCCTGACTGCAGGCGTCAAGGCGACGGTGGCCGGTGACGCACCCGAGGGCACCGGATTCTGGATGGCGCCGCGGGTGGTGATCAACCCCGACCCGTCTTCGCGCGTGGTCACCGACGAGATCTTCGGCCCGATCGCCGCGCTGCTGCCCTTCGACGACGAGGACGACGCCGTCCGGTTGGCCAACGACACGGTGTACGGATTGAGTGGTTCGATCTGGACCCGCGACATCGGCCGGGCCTTCCGCGTCGCGCGCCGGGTCGAGACCGGGACGCTGTCGATTAACTCGAACTCCTCGGTGCGCGTGCAGACCCCGTTCGGCGGATTCAAGCAGTCGGGCTTCGGCCGAGAACTCGGCATGGCCGCCATCGACGGCTACACCGAGCTGAAGAACGTGTTCGTCAAGACGGCGGTCTAGCCGTGGCCTACGCCATCACCCGGAGCTGCTGCAACGACGCCACCTGTGTGTCGGTGTGCCCCGTGAACTGCATCCACCCTGCACCCGACGAGCCTGGCTACGCCACCGCCGAAATGCTCTACATTGACCCCCAGACGTGCATCGACTGCGGGGCGTGTGTGGACGTGTGCCCGGTCGAGGCCATTCATCCCGACTTCGAGCTAGAAGAGGCGGACGAGCGCTACCTGCAGGTCAATCAGCGCTACTACGACGATCCCGCCAAGGCGGACTACCCTCCCACCCGATCCAAGCTGGTCGTCGCGCCGCTGCAGCTCGACCAGCCTCAGCCGCTGCGCGTGGCGATCGTGGGATCCGGACCCGCCGGCTGCTACGCCGCCGAAGCCCTGCTCAATCGCAAGGGCCTCGACGTCGACGTGCACGTCTTCGAACGGCTGCCAGCGCCATGGGGGTTGGTGCGCTACGGGGTGGCACCCGATCACCCCACCACCAAGGCAGTCGCCGCGCAGTTCACCAAGATGGCCACCCGCAACGGTCTGAGCATGCATCTCAACGTCGAGGTCGGCACCCATTTGTCCCATGACGAACTGCTCGCCCATCACCACGCGGTCATCTATGCCTCCGGCGCCGCGCACGATCGGCAACTGACGATCACCGGTGAAGACCTGCCCGGTTCGCATTCGGCGACCGACTTCGTCGGCTGGTACAACGGTCACCCCGACAACGCCGAACGCACCTTCGACCTCAGCGGCGAGCGAGCAGTGATCGTCGGCAACGGCAACGTCGCCCTCGACGTCGCCCGCATTCTCGTCCTGCCGGCAGATGCTTTGGCCCGCACTGACATCGCCGAGCACGCGTTGCGCGCACTGACCGACAGCGCCGTCACAGAGGTCGTCGTCCTCGGTCGCCGCGGCGCCCAGCATGCGTCGTTCACCACCCCCGAATTGCTTGCGTTGAGCAACACCGAGGGCGTCGACGTCGTGGTCGACGATCCGGACACACTCCCCGACCCGGCTCTGATCGAAGATCCCATCGTCAAGCTTAAGGTGGAAATCCTCCACGAGAGTGGCGCCCGTACGCCCTCGGGAGCGCCCAAGCGAATCCGGTTGCGATTCCTGGCATCTCCGGTCGGCGTCCTCGGCACCGAGCGCGTAGCGGGGGTCCAGGTCGCACGCAACGAGATGGTCACAGACGCCAGCGGCACGGCGCGCGCCCAATCCACCGGCGACACGACGGATGTGGAATGCGGGCTGCTGCTGCGCTCGGTGGGCTACCGGGCGCAGCAGCTGCCCGGTCTGCCGTTCGACGAGGGCACTGCCACCTTGCCCAACACCGAGGGCCGGGTGATCGACCCCGCCGCCGGCACCCCGGTCACCGGTGTCTACGCCGCCGGTTGGCTCAAACGGGGCCCGTCAGGGGGGATCGGCACCAACAAGGCCTGCGCGGCCGAGACCGTCGGCGCATTAATCGAGGACTACGTGGCGGGCCGCCTCGTCGAGCCCCGCGCCGACCGCGACGACCTCGGCGCCCTGATCGACGCCCGTCAACCCGAGGCCATGACCTTCGCCGACTGGCAGGTCATCGACAAGCACGAACGCGGCGCCCGACCCCGCGGTCCCCGCCAGAAGCTCACCACGATCGACGAGATGCTGCGCGTCGTCCGCAGCCGCCAGGAGGTACTCCAGTGACCAGATCGCGCATCCTGGTCCGCGCTGCGGTCCTTGAACAGCCCGGCAAGCCGCTGCAGATGCGGGAGCTGTTCCTCGACGAACCCGCCGACAACGAAGTGCTCGTCCGCACCGAGCGCGCCGGTCTGTGCCACAGCGACCGGCACTACATCACCGGCAGCCTGTCCATCGCCACCCCAGCGGTACTGGGACACGAAGTCGCCGGGATCGTCGAACGCGTCGGCGCCGCGGTCACCCGGCTCAACCCAGGCGACCGCGTCGTGGCCACCGTCACCCCACCCTGCGGTGCCTGCCCGTTCTGCGTCTCCGGACGCCCCACCCAATGCGGGCGCGTCGACGAGATGCGCCGCCGTGACCAGCCGCGCATGGTCACCGCCGACGGCACCCCCGTTCAAACGCTTGGCGGCGTGGGCGCATTCGCCGAAGGCTTCCT
>NZ_JBOGDD010000813.1:0-2738 GCF_050701675.1 Mycobacterium sp.
CTCTTGGACACATATCCAGACGTCTATCCCGTCGAATTCCGGACCGTGAAGGGCGAGCCAGGCATGCTCGCGCCAGCACATGGCCGTGACAGCGTAGCCATTGGTCTGTGTCGGACTCTGAGCAATCCCGACAACGACAAATTCTTCCGTGGGATCCATGACGTTCTAGCAGAATTTGAGGCGCGGCCACATTGGGGCAAGGGCCACATGATGACCGCTGAACGCGCGGCCGCAGTGTTTCCCCGCTACCACGACTTCGTTGCGATTCGGCGGGAGCTCGATCCGAGTGGCACCTTCTTGAACGAGCATCTCAGGGGGCTCGTCGAGTAAGGATGGTGCCCCGGGTTGCACGAGCATGGGCTGAGCTTGGGGCACTCGCCGCAGGTTGATGACGCGTTGGTCGGCTCGGTGGTGGCCGCGCTGTGCCCAAACAGTCCGCTGGGATGGCATGAGAAGTGTTGCGCCTCAGGGGCGAGTCTTACTGGATCAAAGACCGCGTTCCCCGGCAGAGTCCCGGGATCGACAGGCTTTGATCACGCGGCAGCTAGTCCCGTGAGGAGACACCTCGGCCAAGGTGTCGCACTCGGGGGACCGCCGCGCCATGGACGTAAGTCGGTCGTGACGCAGTTCGTGACGCAGTCGGCTCGCCGAGTCCGTCCCGCGAATCAGCTCATTTCGACCTCACCGCCCGTCCAGCCGTTGGCCCGGCTCAGATTGCCCTCCTGGAGGCCAGCGGCTGACAGGCTGAAGTCCCGGAACGGCACGACCACCAGGCGACTGCCCTGGCGTTATCCCGACGGGGACAGGGCTTCAGCGAGGCCTCCATCTCCCCAGCGATGCCTGACCGGATCGTGCATCATGCTGAAGGCATCGTTCTCAAGGCGACTGTCGGCCCCTGAGCCACATACTCACATTTCGCCCAGAGCCCGACACTGATCGATCATCGAATCGCGTGTGCGTAATCTGTGGGTAGCTAGCACCTAGCGGTTCGGGCTGCCCGCGTCACCGGCGGCGACCCACCCAGCTAGGTTAGGAGGGTAGTGGGACCATGGCGCATGTACCGAGCGCGGACCGTCGGCAACAATTCATCGAGGCCGCAAGTCGCGTCATCGAGCAGCACGGAGTCGCCCGCGCGACCACACGCAGAATCGCAGACGAGGCGGGTGCGCCACTTGCCGCCCTGCATTATTGCTTTAGCACCAAAGAAGAGCTATTCGAGGCGGTTTCGGCGACGACCGGCTGGTCGGATCTCGCTCCGGCGATGGAGAACGTCCACCCCGGCATGGGTATAGCGGCCGCAGTTGACGTGCTGTTGCAGTCGACGGCGAAGTACATCTCCGCAAATCTCGCCGCAGAGCTGGGCGAAATCGAAATCTCCGTGTGGGCACTCCGCTCGGGGCGTCCCGAAATGCCCCGGCGAGTCTACGACGCCTGGCTAGGGCTCGCTGAAAGTGCCTTGGAGGACGCCCGCGCAGAAGACGAACAGGACCAGGACATCGCGGCCATCACGCGGCTGGTCACGAACTTGTTAGATGGATGCGTTCGGGCGGACCTCATGACTAATCGCCAATCTCTCGAGGAATCTGCGGAGGTTGCCAGTCGCACCATTGCGGCGGCGATCGCTGCCGGAGTATTCCGCCGTAGCTGAGATTTTCCGACCCAGCTGATACGAACCGCCAACTCCCGACGCCTGCGTGCTTCGGGTTTGCGGTTCAACGCGGATAGCCGGGGCTGGCGCCTGCGTGCCCGCGGCCCAACGGTCCAGGCCTAGTTGCGGTCCGACTCCCGTACCCGATCGCGGCTCCCGGCTGCTGAAGCCCGCGGCATTTTGTTCGAACCGATTAACCCTCTCGTCTTGACAGGGATGTGCGCAGGCCACATGATCTCAGTCAGACGAATTAGTCAATTGACTCAATCAAGTGATTCGACGATGGCCGGGTAACCCTGGTCGGGATCTCTTTGGCGAATTGGATGAAACACCAGTCGGCATACTGCGATTTGAGACAAGAACGGTGCGACCATGCGAAGTCAATTGAGCCCGAGGCCGGTGCCTAAGGCGGTCCGGGTGCAACACCGCGGCACCGAGTGTGACTCGGCAATGTCGGCGTTCAAGCAAGGCCAGCCGATCGTGACGGCAAGTCCAGACGGGTGTGATCTCGTAGCCCTCGCGTCAAAGGCGAGTACGGATTCGACGACGTTCCTGATCCGCTATGGCAGCGGCTTCATCACCGTCGCCACGAGGGCCGACCGCCTCGCGGAATTGGGTTTGCCTGCGCTGACGGTCGGCAACGGCGGCCGCCGCGGCCCCGCGCTCCATGTCGCAGTCGACGCTTCCGTGGGCGTGACTACCGGAATCTCGGATCATGATCGAGCGCTGACGATCCGGATCTTGTCTGAATCGTCGGTTGCCCCAGAAGACTTCATGCGACCAGGGGTCACGCACCCACCCGATGTGCCATCTGGTATCCACGGAAGAAGCAGGCGGGCAGCGTATTACGGCTCACTGCTAGCTGGTGTTCAGGGTGCACACACGTACGCGGGGCTGGGCGGCGGCCGCCACGATGCAACCGCGGCGGAACGAATTCGCAAAACCCACGACGTTGTCGCTTACCGAAGTCCTACAACCTGTGAGGCAGATCGTATGACGAGATCATCGGACAGAATCTCCAACCAACGGCATGCCATCACCTGTACACGCCATTCAAAGGTTGAGGCGGCCAAATGAATCGAGACACGAC
>NZ_JBOGDD010000814.1:0-2410 GCF_050701675.1 Mycobacterium sp.
ACCATTCGTCGGCGGCGAGGCGATCCGTGACGGCATACTCACGCGCGGCAAACTGCGATGGAACTACGACGCGGTCCATCCCGGTGTGTACCTACCCGGCGGTGTCGAGCGGACGGTATTGATGAACGCCAGTGCCGCGTGGTTGTGGACAGGTCGGCGCGGCGTGATCGCCGGACGAGCGGCGGCGGCATTGCATGGCGCCAAGTGGATCGATGCGTCAACACCGATTGAGGTCATCACCGAGCACACGCGGCCGCGCGCCGGAATCATCGTTCGCGAGGAGCGGATAGCGGCCGACGAGATCACCGAGATCTGTGGTCTGCCAGTTACCTCTCTCGGGCGAACGGCGCTGGACCTGGCTCGCCACCTCGATCGCAACGCCGCGGTGACTCACCTCGACGCGTTGGCCGCGGCGACGGGGGTATTGGCGCATGACGCCCTCACGTTGGCGGAGAGGTATCGCGGGGCGCGAGGACTGCGGCGAGCCAGAGTGGCACTGGCGCTCATGGACGCTGGCGCGCAGTCTCCGAGGGAGACCTGGCTGCGGCTGCTCCTCATCGACGACGGGCTACCGGCGCCGCGCACTCAGATAAGGGTGAGTGATGGTGTGCGAAAGGCATTCATCGACATGGGGTACGACGAGCCGATGGTCGGTCTCGACTACGAGGGCGCGCACCATAGCGAGGAACGAACGCAGTACGTGCACGACATCACGCGGGCCGAGCTCATCGACCGCAAGGGCTGGGTCGACCTGCGCGTCATCGCCGAACACGGTCGGGCGTTCATCCTGCATCGGGTCCGAGAGGCCTTCGCTCGTCGTGGCTGGACTCCACCGCCGACGAATTCTGCACGGCGGTCGTGACTTCGGTGGATTCGCAGCCCGCATGCAGAAGTCGGCGATGCAATCCTCGACTTCTGCGCGAGGGCTGCGATCGCCGCAAGAACAGCAACCCTTCTGCAGAATTCGAGGCGCCGACCGCCTACTTCTTGGCAGCTGCCTTCTTCGCAGGCGCCTTCTTGGCGGCGGCCTTCTTCGCCGGGGCTTTCTTGGCGGGCTTGTCATTCTTGGCGGTGGCCCCCGACTGCCGGGCCTTCACGCTGGCTTCGAGTTTAGCCAGCAGGTCGGACACGTCGTCGGTCTCGTCGAGGTTCTCGGCGGGCTGCTCCTCGGTCGTGAAGGCTTCGCCCCCTTCGAGTTTCGCCTGAACCAGTTCGTGCAGCTGTTCCTGGTAGTCGTCGCGGAACTGGTCGGGATGGAAGTCGTCGGTCATCGACTCGACCACCTGGCCTGCCATCTTCAGCTCGGCGGGTTTGACTTCGACTTCCTTGTCCAGCACTGGGAAGTCCGGGTCGCGGATCTCGTCGGGCCACAACAACGTGTGGATCACCATGACGTCGCGCTTGCTGAAGTCCTTGACCCGCAATGCCGCCAGCCGCGTCTTGTTGCGCAGCGCGAAGTGCACGATCGCCACTCGATCGGTCTCGGCGAGCGTCTTGGCCAGCAGCACATAGGACTTCGAGGACTTCGAGTCGGGTTCCAGGAAGTAGCTCTTGTCGTACATCAGCGGGTCGAGCTGATCGGCTGGCACGAACTCGACGACCTCGATCTCGCGGCTGCGCTCCTCGGGCAGGGTGGCGATGTCCTCGTCGGTGATGATGACCGTCTGGCCGTCATCGGAGTCGTACGCCTTCGCGATGTCCCGGTACTCGACGACCTCGCCGCACACCTCGCACACCCTCTTGTAACGGATGCGGCCGTTGTCCTTGGCGTGGACCTGGTGGAACTTGATGTCGTGGTCTTCGGTCGCGCTGTAGACCTTGACCGGCACGTTCACCAGCCCGAAGGCGATCGAACCCTTCCAGATGGAACGCATGCCCAAGTATGGCTCACAGACTCATTCCCAGTTGTAGAGCGGCGCGATCCGGCAGGTCTGCGCCTGCCCGCGACACGGTCAGCGCCGATGCGAGCGCCGCCTCCTGCAGGACCCCGTCCAGGGTGTCGACGTCGATGCGGGCCAGGTCCCCCCGCCGATCGGCGCCCAGAAGGTTCAACGACCACAGTGCGTCGATGAGCCCGGTCATGAACGAGTCGCCCGCGCCGACGGTGTCGACTACCTCGACCGGGCGGGCCGCCACGCGCACCACGCCTGCGGCGCACACCGCGAACGCCCCCTGCCCGCCCATCGTCACGGCCACGATCGACGGCCCGACCGCCTGCCACGCCGTCGCGATCTGCTCGGGCGAGCGGCTGGGATCGATCCAGTACAGGTCCTCGTCGCTGACCTTCACGACGTCGGCCCGCTCGACGAGTCGGTCGATGCGGCCGATGGCCTGCGCGCGGTCGGTGATCAGGGCCGGCCGCACGTTGGGGTCGAACGTGATGGTCGCGGCCAGGTGGTAGGCCTCCAGC
>NZ_JBOGDD010000815.1:0-12548 GCF_050701675.1 Mycobacterium sp.
TGCTTGAACAGATCCGCGGACCCGCAGATCTGCAGCACCTTTCCCAGTCACAGCTCAACGATCTGGCCGGTGAGATCCGTGAATTCCTGATTCACAAGGTTGCTGCAACCGGCGGTCACTTGGGCCCGAACCTGGGTGTGGTCGAACTGACCCTTGCGCTGCACCGGGTCTTCGACTCCCCGCACGATCCAATCATCTTTGACACCGGCCATCAGGCCTACGTCCACAAGATGCTCACCGGCCGCTGCGCGGACTTCGCGAATCTGCGGATGAAGGGCGGCCTGTCCGGCTACCCGTCGCGCGCGGAGAGCGAGCACGACTGGGTCGAGTCCAGCCACGCCAGCACCGCGCTGTCTTACGCCGACGGGCTGGCCAAGGCCTTCGAGCTGTCCGGGCACCGCAACCGCCACGTCGTCGCCGTCGTCGGTGACGGTGCACTGACGGGCGGCATGTGCTGGGAGGCGCTCAACAACATCGCCGCCGCACACCGGCCCATCGTCATCGTCGTCAACGACAACGGGCGCAGCTACGCGCCGACCATCGGTGGACTTGCCGATCACCTGGCCACCCTGCGGCTGCAGCCCGGTTACGAGAAACTGCTGGAAAAGGGCCGCGACACCGTGCGCGGCGTGCCCCTCATCGGCGAGCTCTGCTATCAGTGCATGCACAGCGTGAAGGCCGGCATCAAGGACGCGCTGTCCCCGCAGGTCATGTTCACCGACCTGGGCCTGAAGTATGTCGGCCCCATCGACGGTCACGACGAACGCGCCGTCGAGGCGGCCCTGCGCAATGCCCGCGGCTTCAACGCCCCCGTCGTGGTGCATGTCGTCACCCGCAAGGGCAACGGCTACTCGTTCGCCGAGAACGACGAGGCCGAGCAGATGCACGCGACCGGTGTCATCGACCCGCACACCGGGCAACCCACGTCGGTGGCCGCGCCCGGCTGGACAGCGGTGTTCTCCGACGAGCTGATCAAGAAGGCCGCCCGGCGCCGCGACATCGTCGCGATCACCGCGGCCATGCCCGGTCCGACGGGCCTGAGCTCCTTCCGTCAGCACTATCCCGACCGCTTCTTCGATGTCGGGATCGCCGAGCAGCACGCCATGACCTCGGCGGCCGGGCTGGCCATGGGTGGCATGCACCCGGTGGTCGCCATCTACTCGACCTTCCTGAACCGCGCGTTCGACCAGTTGATGATGGATGTCGCGCTGCACAAGCTGCCCGTCACCATGGTGCTGGACCGCGCCGGTGTCACCGGCAATGACGGCGCCAGCCACAACGGCATGTGGGACCTGTCGATGCTGGGCATCGTCCCCGGCATCCGGGTGGCGGCCCCGCGGGACGCGGCGCGGCTGCGCGAGGAACTCGGCGAAGCGCTCGACGTCAAGGACGGCCCGACCGCCATCAGGTTCCCCAAAGGCGCAGTGGGCGAAGACATTCCGGCAGTCGAGCGGCGTGACGGGGTGGACGTGCTGGCGGTGCCCGCAGACGGTCTGTCGGCCGACGTGCTGCTCGTCGCCGTCGGATCGTTCGCCGTCATGGGCCTGGCCGTCGCCGAACGCCTGCAGCAGCAAGGCATCGGTGTCACGGTCGTCGATCCGCGCTGGGTCATCCCGGTGCCCCGGGCGCTGCACGCGATGGCGTCCGCGCACAAGCTCGTCGTCACCCTTGAGGACAATGGTGTCAACGGTGGCATCGGTTCGCTGATCTCGGCGGCGTTGCGCCGCAACGAGATCGACGTGCCGTGCCGCGACGTCGGGGTGCCGCAGGAATTCCTGGAGCATGCGTCGCGCTCAGAGATCCTCACCGAGATCGGGCTCACCGATCAGCATCTGGCCCGCCAGATCACCGGATGGGTGGCGGCGCTGGGCAGTCCGGTCGGCGACCACGTCCGGGAACAGATCGACTGATCCCGGGCCATGGACGCCGAACTTGCGCAGTGGAAAGCCGCGGGTAAGTCGTTCGACTACCTGGGTTTCGAGATCTTCTACCGGTATGAGGGCTCCGGTCCGAATCTGCTTCTGATCCATGGGTATCCGTTCAACTCCTGGGACTGGGCCCAGATCTGGCCGGAGCTGACGGCGCGGTTCACGGTGATCGCCCCCGACATGATCGGGATGGGGTTCTCCGACAAACCGGTGCGTTACGGCTATTCGGTGCCCGACCACGCCGACATGCACGAGGCGCTGCTGGCTCATCTGGGTGTCGAGTCGGCGCACATCCTGGCCCACGACCTCGGGGTGTCCGTCGGTCAGGAACTTCTGGCTCGCCACGAACGGGGCGATCAGGTCTACGGCGCATTGCGCATCCACTCGATCACCTGGCTCAACGGGGGACTGTTCGTCGAGGCCTACGAGCCCCGGCTCATGCAGAAGCTGCTGTCGCGAACCCCGTTGGGCGACCTCATCAGTCCGTTGCAGGGCAGCCCACTGTCCCGGCGGTTGTTCGACCCCACCATCAACGAGATGTTCGGCGTGCACACCAAACCGACGCCGACGATGATGGACCAGTTCCACGAGATCCTGGACTACAAAGACGGTAAGCGGGTCACGCACAAACTCGGCCGGTTCGTCAATGACCGGTATGTGTACCGCAATCGCTGGGTGCGGGCGATGCGGGAGACGTCGGTGTCCATGCGTTTCATCGACGGGCCGGCCGATCCGAACTCGGGACGGCATATGGCGCAACGCTATTCGGAGATCATCCCGAATCCTGATGTGTACCTGCTCGCCGACGACATCGCGCACTGGCCGCAGATCGAGGCCCCCGACGCGGTCCTGGAACACTTCCTGGCGCACGTGGACGGGGTCTTGCGGGCGTCGAGATAGCACTAGTGGCGGCACCTTCTCGCGCTATCCCGCCGCCAGCGCTACCTCAGTGAGCTAGTCGGCCGAATCGGCGGGTGCTGGCGCGACCGTCAACGCTGCAGCCAACACGGGCACCGTCAGCTCCCGCTGCCACGGGCGGGCACCCGCCTCGGTCAGGAACGCGTCGATCACCGCGGCTGTGTCGGGGACCGGTTGCCAGTCCCACACCAGTCGTCGCACCAACTCGGGCGTCAGCAGGTTCTCCGTCGGCACCGAAACCCGTTGCGACAGTTCGGTGAGACCCGTACGAGCCGCTTCGAGTCGTTCGGCCGCCTCGGGCTTGCGGCGGCTCCAGCGCACGGCGGGTGGTGGTCCCGTGACCGGTTCGGAGGCCTCCGGCACGTCCTTGGTGGTGCGGGCGCGGGCGAGCGCCTCGAGCCACACCGCGGCACTGCGACGCTGACGGGAGCCGCCGAACACCGGCAGCGCCACCAGCTTCTCGATGGTGTCCGGGTTGGTGACCGCGGCGTTGATGATCGCGGCGTCGGGCAGAATGCGGCCCGGCGCGATGTCACGTCGCTGCGCGATGTTGTCGCGTGTGGTCCAGAGTTCGCGCACGGCGGCCAGCGTCCGTGGATTCTTCACCTTGTGGATGCCAGAGGTCCTTCGCCAGCGGTCCCGCCGCGTCGGCGAGGCCACGTAGGTGCGTAGGTGCTCGAATTCCTCTGCCGCCCAACGTGTCTTGCCCTGCTCCTCGAGCTCGGCGGCAACGGCAGCGCGCAGCTCGAGCAGCACCTCGACGTCAAGCGCCGCGTAGTTCAGCCAGTCGGCTGGCAACGGCCGCTTCGACCAGTCGGCGGCGCCGTGCCCCTTCACCAGATGCAGCCCGAGCAGCCGTTGCACCATCGCAGCCAGGTTCACCCTGTCGAAGCCGGCAAGTCGGCCACCCAGCTCGGTGTCGTACAGGCTGGGCGGAACCATCCCGAGTTCGGCCAGGCACGGCAGGTCCTGATCGGCCGCGTGCAGAATCCACTCGTCGGTGTCCAGCACGTCGGCGAGGGGGGCCATCACCATCAGCGGATCCTCGCCGTGGTTGACGGGGTCGATCAGCACGCTGCCCGCGCCGGCGCGGCGGATCTGCAACAGGTACGCGCGATTGGAGTAGCGGAAACCCGATGCTCTCTCGGCGTCGATCGCAAACGGACCGTGCCCGGACACCAACAGCTCGGCGGCCGCGAGGACCTGGTCGGCGGTCACCGCCAGTTCGGGCACGCCGTCGGCGGGCGCCAGTAGCGGGGTGGCCTCGGGTTCGCCGGTGTCGATCTCGTCGTCTTCGCTGGTGGCCGCGGTTGGGCCGGTGTCGTCGCCGTCCGTCATTTCACGCGCGGGTACGAGCGCCGAGGTCGGTGACCCCGGCGGGTGGAAGGCCGGCGGCGTGCTCCAGCACTTCGCAGAACGCCTGTACGTGAGGACCCAGATCCAGGTTCGTCGCCGTCCACGACGCCCGAAGTTCCAGTTGGTGGGCCCGCGGGGGCCCGGAGATGTCGCCGTAGCGCACCGACGTCGTCGCCGTGACGGTGCCGCCGAGGGCGGTGACGTAATCCTCGTGTGCCGCGAGCGCCTCCACCAGCCAGCTCCACGCCACCTCGGGAAGTAACGGGTCGACGGCCTCGGTGGAATCGAGATCGGCCTGGATGTAGGCCACCAGGCGCATGGTTCCGTCCCACGCCTCCGCGCCCTCCGGATCGTGCAGCAGGATCAGCCGACCGAACGCATCACCGTCGGAGCGCTCGGGGACGACCGCCGTCTCGGGGTGGCGAACCTCCGCGCCGAGCGCGTAGCTGTACGGCGCCAGGCGCTGAGGCGGACGGATCGGGCCAAGCTCGATCTCCGGCCGTACGGTGGTGGCATTCATCGCCTCCACCGCTGCCCGGAACTGAGCCGGCTCGACGGTGGTCATGAGGTTTGACGCTAGCTGATATGGGCAACGCGCAACGAAGGCGCGCCGTAACGTGACTGCATGGCAGCATGGGTGCCGATGAGTACCCGTCGTGACCTGCCCATGTCGCCGTATCTGACCGCGGCCGCGGGCCGCAAGCCCACCCGCGTGCCGGTGTGGTTCATGCGGCAGGCGGGCCGTTCGCTACCCGAGTATCGGGCCTTGCGGGCCAAGAACACGATGATGCAGGCGTGCTTCGACGCCGAGTTGATCACCGAGATCACCCTGCAGCCCGTCCGACGCCACGGCGTCGACGCGGCCATCCTGTTCTCCGACATCGTCGTGCCGTTGCGGGCCTCGGGCATCGACCTCGACATCGTGCCCGACGTGGGGCCGGTCATCGCGAACCCGATCCGCACCGCGGCCGACGTCGCGGCTCTGACCCCGCTGGACCGTGACCAGGTCGCACCCGTCGCCCATGCGGTGTCGCTGCTGGTGTCGGCGCTTGGCGACGTGCCGCTGATCGGATTCGCCGGCGCGCCGTTCACGCTCGCCTCCTATCTGGTGGAGGGCGGTCCCAGTCGCAACCACGAACGCACCAAGGCGATGATGCTCGGCGAACCAGAGACCTGGCACGCCCTGATGACGGCGCTCACCGACGTCACGATCGGCTTTCTGCGGACCCAGTTGGACGCGGGCGTCGACGCCATCCAACTGTTCGATTCTTGGGCAGGCACGCTGTCGCTGGCCGACTATCGCAGCTACGTGCTGCCGCACAGCGCGCGGGTGTTCGACGCCCTTTCCGGTGAGGGCGTCCCGATGACGCACTTCGGAGTGGGCACCGCCGAATTGCTCGGCGCCATGTCGGAAGCCGTGTCGGCGGGGGACAACGCGGTCGTCGGGGTGGACTGGCGCACCTCCTTGACCGATGCCGCCGCGAGGGTCCGGCCCGGCGTCGCGTTGCAGGGCAATCTCGACCCGGTGGTGCTTCTCGCAGGCTGGTCGGTGGTCGAGCGCGCGGTGCGCAACGTGGTCGACGACGGTCGGCGTGCTGTCGACGCGGGGGCCGCGGGCCACGTGTTCAATCTGGGCCACGGAGTGCTGCCGCCCACCGACCCCGGCATCATCACCGAAGCGGTAGCGCTGGTGCACGCGTTGTGAGTAGGCCGCCCACGTATTGCGTTGTCGGAGGCGGTATTTCGGGTCTCGCCGCCGCTCATCGCTTGCGTGTTGCGGCAGGCCCCGATGCGTCGATCACGATCTTCGACCCCGCCGACCGGCTCGGTGGCGTGCTGCGCACCGAACGGGTTGGGGGCCAGTTGGTGGACGTCGGCGCCGAGGCCTTCCTCGCGCGCCGTCCCGAGGTCTCGGCACTGCTGGCCGAGTTGGGCCTGGCCAACCGCCAGATCGGTACGACGGGCGTGCGCCCCCTGATCTACAGCGAGGGACGTCTGCACCCGATGCCGCAGGGCACGCTGCAGGGTATCCCGGCGCAGGCGTCCGCGGTCGCGGGTCTCGTGGACGACGCGACGGTCGCGCGGATCGCGGGCGAGCGGTCGAGGCCGTTCTCGTGGCGTCCCGGCGCTGATCCCACGGTGGCCGCGTTGATCGGCGACAGGTTCGGTGAGCAGGTGGTGACGCGCTCGGTCGACCCGCTGCTGGCGGGCGTCTATGCCGGGTCGTCCTCGACCATCGGGTTGCGTGCGGCGGCCCCGGCCTTGGCCGCCACGCTCGACCGCGGGGCGCGCAGCCTCACCGACGCGGTGCGCGAGGCCGTGACGGGGCTAGGCCCCCCGCCGCTGGGCGGGTCGGTGTTCGGCGCCGTCGACGGGGGCTACGCGGTGCTGCTCGACGCCCTCGTCCGGCGGGCCAACGTCGACTGGGCCCAAGTCGCCGTCGACCGGGTCAGCCGCAGCACGACCGGCTGGAACCTAGTCGACGACGAGGGCGGGCATTGGCATGCCGACGGCGTGGTGCTCGCCGTCCCCGCACCGCGTCTGCCGCGGCTCATCGAGGGCATCGCGCCGAGGTCCGCGGCCGCGGCCCGGCGCATTCGGGTGGCGTCGACCGCGCTGGTGCTGCTCGCACTGCCGGGTGGCACGCCGCTGCCCGAGCAGTCGGGGGTGCTGGTGGCGGGTGGAGAACGGTTGAACGCCAAGGCGATGACACTGACGTCGCGCAAGTGGGGTCGGCGCGGCAACGTCGAGTTGGTGCGATTGTCGTTCGGCCGTTTCGGTGACAGCCTGGCCCGAAACGCCGGTGACGAGGACCTGTTGTCGTGGGCGGCCCAGGATCTGTCGACGGTGTTCGGCATCGGCACCGAAGCCGTCGACTGCCACGTCCAACGGTGGATCGACGCCATGCCGCAGTACGGGCCTGGGCACGCCGATCTGATCGCCGACCTGAGGGCGGGCCTACCCCCGACGCTCGCCGTGGCCGGCGGCTATCTCGACGGCATCGGGGTGCCTGCCTGCGTGGCCTCGGGTACCAGGGCGGCGGCCTCGCTGGCCACGTCGAGAGCGACTAATTAGCTCCGTCTCGCGCGTGGCACGATGGGTGGTATGGCCAAGCTCGACTACGACAAGCTCAATTCGACGACCCGGTACATGATGATCTCGGTCTTCGCCGTGCAGCCCGAAGCGCTGGGGGAGGACCGCGCCGCGGTGATCGACGAGACCGCGACGTTCCTCAAACAGCAGGAGGAGGGCGGCGTCGTCGTCCGCGGCCTCTACGACGTCGCGGGTTTCCGCGCAGACGCCGACTTCATGATCTGGACGCATGCCGAGCGGGTCGAGGATCTCCAGGCGACGTACCGTGCATTCCGGCGCACGGCGCTGGGCCTGGCCAGCGATCCCGTCTGGAGCGTGGTCGCGCTACACCGCCCCGCCGAGTTCAACAAGAGCCACCTCCCGGCCTTCATCGCCGGCGAGGAGCCCGGCGACTATCTGTGCGTGTACCCGTTCGTGCGGTCGCTGGAGTGGTACCTGCTGCCCGACGACGAGCGTCGCAAGATGCTGGTGGACCACGGGATGGCCGGCCGTGAGTACCCGGACGTGCGGGCCAACACGGTGCCCGCGTTCGCGCTGGGCGACTACGAGTGGATCCTGGCGTTCGAGGGTCCGGATCTGGGCCGCATCGTCGAGCTCATGTGGAAGCTGCGCTACACCGACGCCCGCCGCCACGTACGCGAGGAGACGCCGTTCTTCACCGGCCCGCGGATCGGCGTCGAGGAACTCGTCACGCGCCTGCCCTAATTGTCGGCGGGGACCAGCTTCAGCGAGATCGAGTTGATGCAGTAGCGCTGGTCGGTCGGCGTGGGGTAGCCCTCGCCGGAGAACACGTGACCCAGGTGGCTGTGGCAGTTGGCGCAGACCACCTCGACGCGGTGCACGCCGCCGGAGTCGTCGGATCGCAGGATGACGGCGTCGGAGTCGGCCGGATCGAAGAAAGACGGCCAGCCGCAATGCGATTCGAACTTCTCGGTGCTGCGGAAGAGCTCAGCGCCGCACGCCCGACATTGGTAGATGCCCTCGGTCTTGGTGTCGGTGTACTCACCGGTGAACGGCCGTTCGGTGCCCGCCTGGCGCAGCACGGCGAACTCCTGTGGCGAGAGCTTCTCCCGCCACTCGTCGTTGGACAGCTGAACTTTGGGGGCGGTCATCCCTCAACGCTAGCGCGCTCCCGGTCCGGCGTCATCCAGGGCGGGTCGATGCCCTCGTCGAGGCGCCCGTCGGCCTTCGCGTCGAGGTAGCGGAAGTACAGCACGCAGAACACCACGATGAGCATCAGCGACCAGCCGTAGGTGATCTTCATGTACTCCAGGTAGCGGCCGGTGGACGGCCAGTGACCAAGCAGCCAGCGGTCCATCGTCATGAAGCCGTAGATCGCCAGCCACGCCACCCAGTTGCGGATCACCGAGTTCGGCAGCACCACCGTCATCAGGAACGGGAAGAGCATCATCGAGTAGTAGCCCTGCCCGAGAGACGTCACCAGGAACGTGGCGATCAGCAGCACACCGGAGGACGTCAGCATCCAGAACAGCTGGTCGCGTTGCCGGTAGTAGCGGTACAACAGCCACAGGCTGGCGATGGCGAGGACCAGGAAGATCAACCGCAGCAACAGGATCAGCCAGGTCGGCAGGCCGTAGTAGATGCCGTTGCCCTGGATGGAGCTGTTGAAGTAGTCGCGGACCGAGAAGATGTAGGGCACCGTATTGCGCAGGAAGCCCATCGGGTCACTCACCAGGGGCCACGCGATCGCGTTGAACAACAGCGGTACCCCGAAGGCGGGGATCAGGGCCCGCCACTGCCGGTTCAGCAGCGGCAACAGCAGAAGCGGTGCCAGCGACGGTTTGATCACCAGCGTCAGCCCGACGGCGACGCCGGCCAACCACTGGTGGCTCACCTTGCCGTCCAGCAGCCACCGGAAGAAGAGCACCTGGCAAAGCAGGATGCACCCGTTGATGTTGGTGAACACCAGTGTGTTGGTGACGCTTTCGGTGCAGAACATCGCGAGTAGCAGTGCGGGCGCCGCGACCGACGCCAGCGTGTACTTGAACAGCCGCAGAAGGAAGTAGGCGGCGATCACGATCGCGATGGTGTTGACCGTGATGAACCAGTACCGGGACGCGTCGACGCGGAAGAACGCGAAGGGGGACAGCAGCAGCGTTCCGCCCGGAGGGTAGAGGTAGTGCGGGTCCACCTGGTCGAAGTGTTCGTTGTAGATGTCCAGGCCGCGCCTGAAGTTGGACACCGCACGGTAGACGGGGCCGAAGTCGTCGGTGATGTAGCCGTTGGTCCCGAGTACGTAGCTGCGATGGATGATCGACAGGATCGCGACGGGCCAGAGGATCGAGCGCAGAACGGTCGCGGCATTCGGCGGGGAGGTGCGGGGCCGGAATGGGCGAAGCAGGGTGTCAGGTACCGCCACCAGCGCACCGTACACCGGACGCCACGGGCGGCTGGCTAGGCGGGGCAATACGTGTCGGTCTCGGGAATCTTGCCCGTGTCGAGGTACCCCAACACGGGCGGTATCGCACACGTCGAGTAGATGCTTGCGCCGTGGCCGACGCCCTGCCACATGACGCGACGGTTCGCGGCGCCGGCGTTGATGATGGTCGCGGCGACGGCGGCCACGCCTTCGTTGCCGACGATCGGGTCGTTCTGCACGCCGAGCAGGAGCACGGGAATCTTGAGGTTCTGTGGGTCCGGTGGCGTGGAGCCGCTTGGCCACGCGAGGCAGTTCACCAGGTCCAGCGCTCCGACGACGCCGAACTCCGGGTAGAGCTTGCCCCACTGGACGACGAGTTCGCGCACGCGGTCGGGCGTCGGACGGTTGAGCGCGTCGCTGCACGTGTTCACGAATTGGCCATCGGTCTGGCGCAGCGTTTCGGCGTCGTTGACGAGGCCGTTGAGCTGGCTGAGATCGCCGTCGCGCGCGGCGGCGAGTGCGCCCGCGAGGGCATTGGTGGACGTGAGGAAGTCGCCTCGAGGGAACGCGAGCGCGGTGGAGATGGCGTCGGTGAGGGTGGCCACTGAAATGCCGCCGGGCCCATTGCCTTGCCGGGCGCCGTCCAACATCGCGTCGATCGCGCCCTTCGGATCCGGCCCGAGCGCGCAGCCCGCCGCGACGCACTGCGAGGCGAAGGCGTCCAGGGCGGCCTGCTGCCCCTTGACCTTCTGTTCGGCTCTCGCCTCGGCGGCGAGGCCAAGGGGGAGCGGCGAGTCGAGCACCAACCGGGACAGCTTGTTGGGGTGCGCGCCGGCGTACGCCAGAGCCACCTGCGCGCCGTTGCCGACGCCGAGCAGGGCCACCGTCGGTACGTCCCAGGTGCTGCGCAACCGTTCGATGTCCTCGGCGGCGTGCGCGTTGTCGTAGGCGGAGTCGCCGGGGGCGATGCTGTCGGTGCAGCTCGTGGTCGCCGTCTGGACGATGGCGGTGAGATTGGCCACCGGGTCGTCGCCGGACGCGAACTGCGCCTGGTCGAGCATCTCCTGTCGGGAGAACAGGTCGCGGCAGTCGAGGTTGCCCGACATGCCCATGCCGCGGCGATCGATCGCGACGACGGGGTTGGTCTTGAGGACGTCGGCGCCGCTGCGCGAGAGCCACACGGGCAGCTGCACCGAGGACGGCAGATCCGTCCCAGTCGTCATGACGAGCGGGCCTGCGGTCGCGGGTGTCGCGTCGGAACGCGCCCGGACCACCCCGATGCTGAGCGTTCCCGAGGCGCCGCTGATGGAGTCGAGGTCGGCGTCGTAGCTGGCGCATTCAAGGGTCACGCCGGGGATGGCTGGGACAGCGGCCTGGGTGAACATCCGCGAGGTGCAGTCGCGCCACGACAGGTCGTTCTTCGGGGCTTCGATGGGTGGCGGTCCCGAGGCGACGGGCGCGGCCTCCGGCGCGCCTTGCGGGCCTGCGCCGGAGTCCGTGGCGAAGCGGGGGTTGGCGGCCAGCCCCGGTGCGCAGCCGGCGACGACGACAGCCGCAACGGCGGGCAGGCAGAGGGCCCGGAGCAGCTGAGAATGCCGACGCATGGTGACCACATTAGCGATCGCCGGGCGACTCCCCGCCGGGCTGGTTGATCTCACTCGTCCTTGACGTAGCGCGTGTAGAGGTAGCCCTCGTCGTCGGTGAGCAGGTGACTCCGCCGCATGCGGGTGTGGGCCTCGCCTTCCCCGCTGGCGATGCGGCGGGCCTGCCCACCGACGAGGATCGGTGCGATGGTGACGCAGAGCTCGTCGAGTAGACCGTGCTCGATGAGCAGGCTGATCATTCCGGGGCCGCCTTCGGAGAGCACCCGTAGGAGCTGCCTCTCGGCGAAGGTCTTCAGGACCACGGCGAGGTCGACGCGGTCGGTCTGGGCGCCGGAGGAGTCGATGACCTCGACCATCGAGCCGAATCGCCCGCGCGCGTCGTCTACGGCTTCGCGGCTGGTCATGATCAGCGGCGGGACCTCGGTGCGGGTGAAGATCTTGGCGTCGTGTTCGAAGTCGGCGCCGTGGGTCACGATGGCGATGGGCGGCACCTCGGCCTGCCCGCGGCTCTGGCGCTCCTTGCGCTGTGCGAGCGACATCTGCGCGCCGGAGTAGTTCTCGATCCGCACGGTCGATGCGCCGACGAGGACCACGTCGGCCTCCTGCCGCATCCGCGAGAACAGCGCACGGTCGCCGGGGCCCGCGAGCCCGGCCGCCTTGCCGTCGTCGGTGGCGCCGCCGTCGAGGCTGGAGATCATGTTGGCGCGCACCCAGCAGCGATCGAGGTTCTCGGGGTACGAGTAGAAGGCGGCCAGCCGCGCGTCGTCGTCGGTGTCGAACCCGCCACCACACGGGGCCAGCTCTGTGAGCTCTGTCGCAGCATCGGGATCGGGCACGTTGACCATTGCAGCACGTCGTTACAGTTCCTTCCATGCCCGGGGCCAGCGCTGTCGACGTCGACCATCTGACCGATCGGCATCCGCGCGTGACGCCGGAGCGGTTGGTTGCGGGTTTGGTGCCGCCGCCCACCTTCTCGGACGTCAGCTTCGATACCTACCGGCCGGATCCGGCCGAACCGTCACAGACGGCTGCGGTGCAGGCATGTCGGGACTTCTGCGCTCAGGCCGTGCAACGGCGGGCGGGCAAGAAGAAGCTGTTCGGCAAACGCGAGGTGCTTCCCGGCGTCGGGGTGTACCTCGACGGCGGCTTCGGCGTCGGCAAGACGCACCTGTTGGCGTCGACCTACTACAGTCTCGCGGCAGCTCAGGGCGGGCCGGCCGCGTTCGCGACGTTCGGTGAGCTGACGCAGTTGGCTGGGGTGTTCGGCTT
>NZ_JBOGDD010000816.1:0-3255 GCF_050701675.1 Mycobacterium sp.
CTGCAGGGACTGTTCGACAAGACCAGCCACCCCTTCCTGCAGCATCTGCTCGCGCACCGCGATGCCACCAGGCTCAAGGTCACCGTCGACGGATTGCTGAATTCGACGGCTGCAGATGGCCGGATTCACACCACGTTCAACCAGACGATCGCCGCAACGGGTCGGCTGTCGTCGACCGAGCCGAACCTTCAGAACATCCCGATCCGCACCGAAGCCGGACGGCAGATCCGCGAGGGCTTCGTCGTCGGCGACGGTTTCGCCGAGCTGATGACCGCGGACTACAGCCAGATCGAGATGCGCATCATGGCGCACCTGTCGAAGGACGGCGGATTGATCGAGGCGTTCAACACCGGAGAGGATCTGCATTCGTTCGTCGCGTCCAGGGCCTTCGGCGTGCCGATCGACGAGGTCACGGCCGAACTGCGACGCCGCGTGAAGGCAATGTCGTACGGGCTGGCGTACGGGTTGAGCGCCTACGGCCTCGCCGCTCAGTTGAAGATCTCCACCGAGGAGGCCAAGCTGCAGATGGACGCTTACTTCTCACGCTTCGGCGGCGTGCGCGACTACCTGCAGTCAGTGGTCGACCAGGCGCGCAAGGACGGCTACACCTCGACCGTGCTGGGTCGGCGGCGCTACCTGCCCGAGCTGGACAGCAGCAACCGAAACGTCAGGGAGGCCGCCGAGCGCGCCGCGCTGAACGCGCCGATCCAGGGGAGCGCCGCCGACATCATCAAGGTGGCAATGATCAACACCGACAACGCCATCCGCGACGCCGGACTGAAGTCGCGGATGCTGTTGCAGGTCCACGACGAATTGCTGTTCGAGGTCGCCGACGGCGAACGTGAAGCGCTCGACGAGTTGGTCCGCGACAAGATGGGCGCCGCATACCCGCTTGACGTGCCGCTCGAGGTGTCGGTCGGCTACGGGCGCAGCTGGGACGCCGCCGCGCACTAGGCTCCGCCGAACACTAGAAGCCTGGCGCGCGGTACCCGGCGACGGTCCGAAGCACGGGGGCGGCGGCCCGCGCCGCGTAGACCCCGTAGGCCTCCTCGTTCAGCAGCGCGGCCACCCGCTCGTCGCCGAAGCCCCGGTCGATCCGGTCCCGCACGAAGGCGAGCTCGATGACCTGCGCGGCGAAGTTCTTGGCACTCTTCCCCGCGAGTGGCCCACCGACGCGAGTCGCCTCGCCGATCGCCAACCCCCTGGCGCGGATCGAGCCGAGCCAGGTGGCCTCGTTGGGGGTCACCAGGCCCGCGGCCACCATGCCCGGCAACTTCGCGGCCACGATTCGCTGTTCCCTTCGGCGGCTGCCGACGGCAAGAACGATCGCCAGTGCGAACACCGGCACCATCCAGAGCACGTAGACGCCGAAGTACGCTTCGATGCCCACGAACGACGACCCGTTCCACAGCGCGTGCATGATCACCGCACCGACGTACCCGACCAGGATGCAGCCCACCTTGGCAGGCACGCTCCTGCGTTGCATGGCGAAGTACACACCGATGGCGGTGACGGTGGTGAACAACGGGTGGGCGAACGGCCCCATGATCAGGCGCAGTCCGGCCGTGACGAGCGACCCGCCCAACGTTTCGCCGCCACCGATGTATCCGATGTTCTCCAGCCACGCGAAACCCGCCGCGGTGATCCCGGCGTACACCAGGCAGTCCGTCAGCGAATTGAGCTCGTTTCGACGGCGGCCGGTCATCATGATCAGCAGGAACGCGCCCTTGGCCGCCTCCTCGACGATAGGGGCCACGATCGCGATGGTGACGAATTCGTCCGTCGCCGCCGCACCGGTGGCGAGAAGGGAACCGAACACGAGTTCCAGAACCACCGACACCACGACGGCGACCGATGCGCCCCAGGTGAACGCCAGCACGAGCAGTCGTGGCGGCTCGGGTTCCCAACGATCCAGCCATACGTAGGCCAGCACCACGACGACCGTCGCCACGCTGGCGAGCACGAACCCGATGGCGGTGCCGACGGGGTTGATCGCCGTCAGCAGGATCACCGCTAGGCCCGCGACGGTGCCCATCGCGATGATTGCTCCGAGGGGCGCCCCAACCTTGCGGATCCGCCGGGGAAACGGCTGGCCGACCGGGCGCGGAGATGGCGGCACCGAGGGGTTTGACACGACAGCAGCGTATCGGTCAGCATCGACTAGTCCGGGACCCAGGTTTGTCCAGCGTGTACCCAGTCGAGTACGCTCTTTGCGTGCTCGTGTGCGCGCGATTGCGTGCCTCACCCGTACACACCAATAACAACTGTCCCTACGATAAAACCTGTCCGGAGCCACCCACCAAATGCCAAGTCCGTCCATCACCTCGCCGCAAGTAGCCATTAACGACATCGGCTCGGCCGAGGATTTTATGGCCGCAATCGACAAGACCATCAAATACTTCAACGATGGTGACATCGTCGAGGGCACCATCGTCAAGGTTGACCGTGACGAAGTCTTGCTCGACATCGGATACAAAACCGAAGGGGTCATCCCTTCTCGCGAACTCTCCATCAAGCACGACGTCGACCCCAATGAGGTTGTGTCCGTCGGCGATGAGGTCGAGGCTCTCGTTCTCACCAAAGAGGACAAAGAAGGCCGTCTGATCCTGTCCAAGAAGCGTGCGCAGTACGAGCGCGCCTGGGGCACCATCGAGGAGCTCAAGGAGAAGGACGAGGCCGTCTAGGGCACCGTCATCGAGGTCGTCAAGGGCGGCCTGATCCTCGACATCGGTCTGCGTGGCTTCCTGCCGGCATCACTGGTGGAGATGCGCCGTGTCCGCGATCTGCAGCCGTACATCGGCAAGGAGATCGAGGCCAAGATCATCGAGCTCGACAAGAACCGCAACAACGTGGTGCTGAGCCGCCGCGCGTGGCTGGAGCAGACGCAGTCCGAGGTGCGCAGCGAATTCCTCAACCAGCTGCAGAAGGGCGCGGTCCGCAAGGGCGTCGTCTCGTCGATCGTCAACTTCGGCGCCTTCGTCGACCTCGGCGGCGTCGACGGCCTGGTGCACGTCTCCGAGCTGTCCTGGAAGCACATCGACCACCCGTCCGAGGTCGTCACGGTGGGCGACGAGGTCACCGTCGAGGTGCTCGACGTCGACATGGACCGCGAGCGGGTTTCCTTGTCGCTCAAGGCAACTCAGGAAGATCCGTGGCGTCACTTCGCGCGTACCCACGCGATCGGCCAGATCGTGCCGGGCAAGGTCACCAAGCTGGTTCCGTTCGGTGCGTTCGTCCGCGTCGAAGAGGGCATCG
>NZ_JBOGDD010000817.1:0-2893 GCF_050701675.1 Mycobacterium sp.
TCTTGAGCACCGCCAAGATCGCCACGATCGCCTCCGCGGACCGCGGCACCAGCAACGCCACGAACTCACCCGGGGCCGCGCCGTGTTCAGTCAGCACGTGCGCCAACCGATTCGAGGCCTCATCGAGCTGCCGGTAGGTCAGGGACCGACCCTCGAACGTCACGGCGAGCGCCTCCGGGGCCCGTCCCACCTGCACGGCGAACCGCTCCGGAACCGACACCGGCGTCCCCGGCGCCTCGAATAAGACTGTTCGGTGGGACCACTCCTCGACCCGCTCGTGCTCAGCCGAGTCGAGCACATCGATCGCCCAGAGCCGCCGGGCGGGATCCGCGATCATCGCCGTCAGCAGCCGCTGGAACCGTTCGAACATTGTCTCGATGGCCGCCACGTCGAACGAGCCGCAGTCGAACTCCACCCGCAAGCCCAGTTCGTGACCGGGTAAGACCATCACCGACAGCGGGTAATGGTTGTACTCGCGGCTGGTGAACTCGGTGATGGTCAACTCCTGCACGCCCGACATCGCGCTGGTGTCGATCGGGTAGCTCTCATAGACGAACAGCGTGTCGAACAGTTGGTCGTGACCGGCGACGCGGTGAATCTCGTTGAGCGCCAAGTGGTCGTGCTCGACGGTGTCGTTGTGGCCGCGTTGCAGCTGACCGAGCAGATCGGCAACGGTGGTCGCCGCGGTCACGGTGGCCCGCACCGGCACCGTGTTGATCATCAGACCCACCATCGACTCCGCGCCAACCAGGTCGGCCGGCCGCCCCGAGACTGCGGTGCCGAAGGCCACGTCATGCTGGCCCGTCAGCCACGTGAGCAGCTGCGCCCACGCCGCCTGCAGCACGGTGTTGACGGTGGTGTGGTGCGAGCGCGCCAACTCACCGAGGGCCCGTGTCGTCTCAGCGGACACTCGATACGACTCGACGCTCCGTCGCCCCGCTTGGGCGGCCCGACCGACCAGCGTGGGAGTGTCGAAGCCGTCGAACAACTCTCGCCACGCGACCTGGGCAGCGTCTCGGTCCTGGCCGGCCAGCCAGCTGACGAAGTTGCGGTATGGCGCGGCCGGGGGCAGCCGCTGCCCGAAGTAGCCGGCGAAGATCTCCTGCATCAGGATCGGCAGCGACCAGCCGTCGATCACGATGTGGTGAAACGTCATCACGAACCGGTGCTGGTTGCCCCCGGTCCGGATCAAGGCAGCCCGGAACGACGGCCGCCCAGCAAGGTCGCAGACCGCGGCGCGCTCGGCGGCGCTCAGCTGCTCGATCTCATCGCCGGGGGTGCGGTCATCGTCGCGAAGATCCAGATACCGCCACGCCATCACCGGATCGGCCGGGATGATCTGCACCGGCTCGCCGAACTGCGCGCTGAAACGAGCCGCCAGGTTGGGATGGCGACGAACCACGGTGCGCAGTGCATCGTGAAGACAGTCCAGATCGAGGACGCCGCTCACGGTGATGTCCAGCTGCACCGCATACAGGTCAACGGTCGAGGCGTCTCCATGCCCCTGAACGACGGTGGAGTGGAAGAGCAGGCCCTGCTGCACGGGGGTCAGCGGCAGCACGTCGGCGATCTCGTATTGCCGTGTCAGCTCGTCGATCTGGGGCTGGCTCAGCCGGGCAGGCGCCAGGTCCGACGGGGTCAGACCACCACCACCGCCACCGACGTGGGCACAGATCCCGGCCAACGCCTCGAACCACAACTGACTCAACCGCTTTACCCGTGCCTCGTCGACGGATGACGTCGCCCACGTCCACGTGGCCCGCAATCGAGGGCCGGCGTCGTCGATGGTGACGGCGTTGAGCTCCACGGTGTGCATCAGCGGCATCGGCACCGAAGAGGCCGCGCCGGCAACCGACAGGGAGTCCTGATTGATTCGCCAGAGTTCGTCGGAGAGGTCGCCCATGCCTGCGGCGAGGCGGCCCAGGTAGTTGAAACCGATGGTCGGGTCCGACCCGCCCAGCTCCACGTCGGGATTCAGGTAGCGCAGCAGACCGTAGGTCAGACCGTCGGGCAGCGCCCGGAGCTGTTCCTTGGCGTCCTTGATCACCGAGCCGAGGGCGATTTCACCGGAGCGCACCTGCGCCCAGGACAGCTCACCCACCGCCAACGCCACCGGGGACTTGGTGGTGAACCAGCCCACCGTGCGCGACAAGTCAACGTCGTCGGCCAGCTCCTCGTTGCGGCCATGGCCCTCGACGTCGATGCCGATCGGCGCCCCACCGGTACCCAGGAACTCCGCCCACGCCAACCCGAACGCGATCAACAAGATGTCCTGCACCCCGGCATGGAACGCCGCAGGCACCTCCCCGAGCAACAGCCGGGTGGTCTCGCCGTCCAGCGACACCGACAACTCCCCAGCGTTCACATAGGTGTCGGTCGCCGGCTGCACCGCAGGCAACGCCGGCGGCACCGCGGTCACCCGCCGCCACGAATCGGCCAGCCCGACCACCGCAGAGCTACGCGCATGCTCATCCAGCAGCGCCGACCAGTGCGCGAACGACGTGCCACCCGTCGGCAACACCACCGGCTGCCCGCTGTGATGCTGAGCCCAGGCAATGTTGAGGTCTTCCAACAGAATCCGCCACGACACCCCGTCGACGGCCAGGTGGTGGATCATCAAAGCCAACTGGCCGGTCTCAGGCACCCACAAGGCACTGAGCAAGGCCCCGGCGGCCGGGTTCAACCGCGACCGCGCCGCCACCACTGCCTCATCGGACAACGCATCGACGGTCACCAGGCAATCGCGGGCGTTCACCGCGCCGACCTCGGGCACCCTCAGCGACCAGCCGCCGGCGCCGTCGTCCTCGACGATCAGGCGCAACGTGGCATGCCGATCCAACAGGGCCTGCAACACCAGTGCGACGTCGGCCTCTGTCACCCCGGCCGGGGCCGC
>NZ_JBOGDD010000818.1:0-1587 GCF_050701675.1 Mycobacterium sp.
GCCGGGTCGTGGCGTGCGCCGGTTCCTGCTGCGGCGTTTGCGCGTCGGGGTCCAGTTGGCGCAGCATCATCCGCTGGCCGAACACCCGGAGATCGGGATCGCCGACGCGGCCGCGTATCCGCTGCGACTCCCGGACCGTGCGGCCAACCCGGTGATCCACGATGAGCTGTCCGCACTGTTCCGAGACACCCGACCGCGCCCTCGATTCCACACGCCCGCAGTCTCTTTCGACATGTTTCAGCGCGACCTACGCGACGGGCTCACTCTCGCTCCGGCCGCTGAAGCCGCGGTCACGACACAACCGGCCGGTCTCACGTGGCGACCGCTGCAGGGCGCACCCACCTTGACCATTCACCTGGTCCTCCCGCGCGTGCAGTCACCACTACACCGCCGCATCCGTGCCGCCGCCAAAACCCTGGCGCACGAGCTGCACTGGCTGCCGGACTGACGCGCAGCGGTCACGCGACACGGACGTCTGCGGCGGCGCAGTGTTCGAAACGGATCCCGTTGCGGCCAGCGATGTTAAACGAGTCAATGTTGTAGAGCGCGAGGTACTCGACGTCGGCATTGGGAAGTTTGGGGCCGAAGAACGTGGCATGCACCAGCTGCCCAGTCGACGGTACGTGCCGGCCGCAGCGACTCCGAATCTCACTCCGTAGGGCCTGTTGCCAGATAGGGCGGCGCTCGAAGCGGATGTAATCATCGGCCCAGGACTCGATCACAGGAAGCGGGGGCTCAGCGCTGGCCGGAGCAGCGGCTCCCAGGCCCAGAACGGCTGCGGTGAGCCCGCCTGCGACTGCGACGGCAGGCAGAACGGTCTTGATGAAGTTCGTGCGCGTCACCCTCGCGTTGGGACTGGATCAAGGAATCAGTACGCGCCCGATGCCGTCGCGACCCTCGGTTCGCACACCGGTCGGTGGCCGCGATGCCATTCGCAGGCGTTTCACAGACTTCGGATCGGTAGGCAACCGGCGCGGTATTTACTTTCCACCACCACACAGTGACAGAAAGAGACCTGACCATGAGTTCGACATCTCGAACGAGACGGGCGGCCGCTGCCGCACTGCCGGCGCCAGCGCACTGGCCAGCGTGGTCCTGACTCCGGCGACTGCGCAGGCCGAACCCGGCAGAGCCACCGGACCCTTCACCTGGTGCCCGGGCCAGCACCAGGGTTTCGCCGGCTCGGGCCCGGCCGCCCGAACTGGGACTGGAGCGTCTGCCACACCTACTGGTGGGTGTACGGCGAGCCCGGTGGCAATGCGGCCGACAGCGTTCGGGAGGGGCCCTGCCGCCGGCGGAGATTCCGTTGGAGAATCTGACCCCGGCCGCCGTTGAACTGCGGGTTGTTCGTCTGCCAGGATCCCGGCGGCCGATACACCGTCGATCCACGCCTCACCGCGCCGTAGATCGCGGGTCCGCCCAGCCCCACGAACCCCGTGATCGGGTTAACAGCGGCCACGCTGCATTCCAGAGTAAGTTCGCGCGTATGGAGAACGCGGAACCCAGCCGGACAGCGCTCGCCACTGCCTATGCTCGAGCTTGTCACCAGTTCGCTGACCAGCCACCGATCTTCACCGATCCCCTGGC
>NZ_JBOGDD010000819.1:0-14065 GCF_050701675.1 Mycobacterium sp.
GTCCTGGCGGGCTTCACCGACGGTGAGAAGGCGGCCGCGGCAGACGGCAAGACGATCAAGGTGCGCTGCCTGGTCACCGCGATGCGGCATGCCGCCCGGTCGAGGGAGATCGCCGAACTGGCGATCCGGTTCCGCGACAAGGGCGTCGTCGGCTTCGACATCGCGGGCGCGGAGGCCGGGTACCCGCCAACGCGGCATCTGGATGCCTTCGAGTACATGCGGAACAACAACGCGCGCTTCACCATTCACGCGGGGGAAGCATTCGGCCTGCCGTCCATCCACGAGGCGATCGCGTTCTGCGGTGCCGATCGCCTGGGCCACGGCGTGCGGATCGTCGACGACATCGAGGTGCGCGACGACGGGGACGCGGCGCTCGGCCGGTTGGCTTCGATCCTGCGGGACAAGCGGATTCCGCTCGAGCTGTGCCCAAGCAGCAACGTCCAGACCGGGGCCGTCGCCAGCATCGCCGAGCACCCGTTCGCCCTGTTGGCCAGGCTTCGGTTCCGGGTGACGGTCAATACCGACAACCGGTTGATGAGCGACACGACGATGAGCCAGGAGATGCTGCGCCTGGTCGAGGCGTTCGGTTACGGCTGGAGCGACCTCGAGCGGTTCACCATCAACGCGATGAAGTCCTCGTTCATCCCGTTCCGTGAGCGGCTGGCTCTGATCGACGAGGTCATCAAGCCGCGGTACGCAGTCCTGATCGGTTAGTGATTTCGGCGCGCTCGGTTGCGCTCACCGCAACCACGCGCGCCCAAATCGCGTGGGTCAGGGGGTGAGGACCTGGCGGAGGCGGTTCGCGAATTCGCCTGGCGCACCGAGGAAGCCACCGTGATCGCCGGGGAACGCCGTGGTGTCCAGGCCGAGTCGTTCAGCCACCGCGATGGAGGTTCGCTTGGTAACCAGATGGCCGGAGTCCGCCCCGAGGCCGATCACGACGCGCGACGCCGAGCCCCGCAACACGTCGAAGTCGGGCACGTAGCGGGTCGTCGGCACCAGGTCGTGAACGAAGAAGCGCGCAGCCTCGGCGAGTTCGATGTCGGTCGGCACGGGAGCGCCCTGCCCGTCGGGTGCGGTGCCGTCGCCACCACCGATGTCGAAGCCCGCGTTGAGCATGAACTTCATCCACGCCGCGTGGAAGCCGTCGGTGCGGAACGTCTCGACGATGTCCACGGTGGCCGCGCGTTGCGCATCGGCGTCGTCGAGCAGCTCGAGCAGCGGTGGCTCGTGCGCCACCAGCGTGCCGACCCTGCCGGGATGGCGAACGACCATTGCGAGACCGGTCACCGCGCCTCCGCTGGAGCCGAACACGTCGGCCGACTCGACGCCGAGGTCATCGAGGATCGCCGCCACGTCGTCGGCCCGTAGGTCGGGATTCGACGGACCGTCCGGATCCTCGACCGGACTGCCCGCGAAGCCGCGCGGGTCGTAGGTGACCGCGGTGTGGTCGACGGCCATGGCGTGCGCAAGGGGCGCGAACTCCGCGGCCGCCATCGGCGAGCCGATCACCAGTAGCACGGGTCCGCTGCCGCGCACCTCGTAGTGCAGTCGCGCGCCGGGGACGTCGATGGAACGTGAAGCGAGGCCGTCAGTCGTGGTCATGTCGGTGTTGACTGGCGGCCCGGGGAAGACTCATCACTCCTCGCGGAGGCGGGAATCCACGAAGGCTTCGACCTTCTCCCACTGCTCGACGGCCTTGGCGTAGGGCGCCGCGGGCTTGCGGACCTTGTCGGGGGACAACACGTGGCCGACGAACCTGCCGAGGGGCTGGTCTTGATCCAGCGCCTCCGCCACCGTGTTGTCCTCCGCGTAGTCGCCGACGTCTCGGATCAATTCGATGGCCAGTTCGAGCTGCTCGAGGTCCACGGCGTCGGGCCCGTCAGCGATGTCGTCGGCCAGGGTGCGCAGCACGTAGACGTTGTCGTCGGTGACCCTGATCTGCAGTGACCCGTCGGTGGCCGCGGTCTTGATGTCGTCGAAGGTGGCGAGGTCCGACAGATCGCTTTCGTGCTCGTCGGCCAGATAGCGGGCCAGTGACCGCTCGGAGCCGAACACGCTGATGCGTCCGTTGCGACCGAGGAAGATCGGCTGGTCGTCCATGTAGCAGCGCAGGGTGTAGAACGTGCCGCCGCGGGTCAGCAGGCGGATCGGATCGATGCCGACGTGCGTCCAGAAGTCCTCGTCGCTGCCGAGCACCTGCTCTTCTGCCTGGGCGGTCAGTACGGCCTCCTCGGGATCGGTGTCGACCTCGCCCTCGATCACCACGTCGTCGTCGGAACCGTCCTCGGTGACCTCGGGTTCTGGCGCGGGCTCGGCGAGTTCGGCCGCGGCCTTCTCGACGGCTGCGGAGTTCACGTCGGGGATCGTGACGATCTCGTCGATCGCGTCGACGACACCGTCCCAACTGCGGGCGATCACGGCCTCGATCTCGGCCCAGCGCTTGCGGCCGGCACGGCCCTCGAACACTTCGACGCCCCCTCCGAGGGACCCGAGCACGGGGTTGCCGTTGAAGAACTTCGACACCACGGTCAGATCGCATACGGAGCCGACCGCCTGCGCCACGGCAAGCGCATGCAACAGCTTCGACACCGACTCCTCGGTCGGCTTCTCCGCCGCCACCTCGGGAACGCCGATCAGGTCGTGCTGACGGTCTTCGCCTGGATCGAGTCGGTGCGCCGACGACGCCTTCAGCTCATCCCACGCCGGGTGGTCGGTGAGGTCGTTGTCGGAATTGGTCCGAACGAATGCGGCCAGGTCAGCGACCGACTCGAAGCCGTATAGGTCGTCGTCCTTGCCGAGGAACGCCTGCCATTCGTCGTCGGCATCACGCCACGACGGAGCCCACAGTGTGTACAGATCGCCCTTGGTCAGCCCAAGCCTCACAGGCACGATGTCAGAAGCCATGCGGCACAGCCTAACGACGCCTCCCCAGGGGCTTGCCGTCAGGCGGTTCGGCGCTGAACGCTCTCGGTGGGCTCTGGCGGTGCGAGCAAGCGCGACGGTGCCCACGGGCGTGCCCGGCGATGGACGTTTGCTTGCGCGTCGCCCGCCATTCTCGACACACAGCTAACTCACGAGACATAACGAATCGCGCGAGATGCATTTCAGCCATGATGGCCGTAGCTGTCGGGAAAGGGCGCTGCTGACCACTGCCTACCCCCGTAGCCACAGGTAGCCGGTTTTCATTCGAAATTGGCTCGTTCGGCACTGTCCACGTTTCGGTAGACTGAGCCGATCAATTGACGTGACTGTCAGGCAAACGGGTGGCCAGTGGCGTCGCGGGGTGGTGATGCACGGGGGAGACGACGTTGAAGCGCATTCGTTGGTGGTGGCGACAACCCGATAACTACGCCTGGTTCAGCTCCTACCTGCAAGCGCGCCGCATGGTGGGAATGACCCGAGCGGTGATGGCCGTGACCTCGGCGTCTCTGGCGATCATTCCCTTCGCATTGCTGTGGAGTTCGACGCCGCCAGACAGTGTGGTCCGCATCGTCGTGTCCGTTCTGTCGGTCGTCGGTGGCACCGGCTGTGCGCTGCTGTGGATCGTTCGCTGGCCGTCCAGGTCGCAGTCGGTGGCCTTTGCCGTCACGGCCAGCGTCAGCATCGCCATGGCGACGCTGTCCCAGAGTGACCCCTCGCTCGCCCTCCTTGCGTGCACCGCCTTCGTCGCGGTCTCCGCGTACATCGCCATCTTTCACACCGCGCTCCTCATGGTCGCCAACGCGGTCGTCGTGGTGGTCATCCCGATAGTCCCCGCGGTGGCACTGGCGACCACTCACGGCGTCGTGCGCACACTGTGCGAGTACGTGCTGATGGTGATGGTCAACATCGCGGTGCCGTTCGGCATCCAGATCATCGTGCAAGCCCTCGGCGTCGATCTGTTGAACGCCGACCGCGACCCCCTCACCGGGCTGCTGAACCGCCGCGCGTTCTACGAACGGACCGGCCAGCTCGTCGCCGCGCACGGGTACTCCGATTCACACCTCGTGGTGGCAATGATCGATCTCGACCGATTCAAACTGCTCAACGACACCGAGGGCCACGCTGCGGGTGACCGCGTCCTGATCGCCGTCGGGCACAGTCTTCGCGAGCAGACCCGCCCGACTGCCATCGTGGGGAGGGTGGGAGGTGAGGAGTTCCTGGTCGCCGACGTGTTCGTTGACCCGAGGCAAGCCGCCCTTGGTCAGCGTCTCTGCGACGCCGTGGCCGATCTGCCCTACGAGATCACCGCCAGCGTCGGGATCGCCAGCGCCCGATGCGACCAGTTCGTCGAACACCACGATCCGAACCTTGTCATCAACGCATTGGTTGCGTTGGCCGATGGGGCGATGTACGACGCGAAACGCAACGGCGGCAACCAGTCCCGTCAACGGGTGGCCCCGTTCGAACCGTACTGCGTCGACGACCGGAGTCAGGTGCGAGCGAAGTAGCGCTCGCCGTCAGCGGCCATCCTCCCGAATGCCAGCTTGAGCACCGGGGCCAGCGGCTTGAACGGCAGTGCCAACGGACTCTTGGGCTCGAGAGCAAGGGTCCACGTGAACCGCGTCGAGCCGCTGTCGGAAGGCTCCGGTTCCACGACGTAGTCCTCCGCGAACCGCCGGAACACGGGCAGGTTCGCCTCATAGGCGGCGAACGAATAACGGTGCCCCTCGTCCCAACGGAAGTAGCGCTCGCGAACGCGGGTCAACCCGGGGGCCAACGCGACCTCGCGGGTGCTTCCGACCCCGAAGGGGCGGGGGCTCAGCCAGTTCACCGAACTGACCGTTGCACTCCAGGCGGCTACCGAGTCATCCGAGGTCAGCGATTCCCAGACCCTCTCGACCGGCGCCGCGAAGCGTCTCGAGTATCGGAATACGTGCGGCGCGGACTCGAAGAAGTCGTCGTCCGCGGGTTCGATCGGATACCAGCGCGTCATGGTGCTCAGCATGCCAAAGCGCCGCGCCCGTGGACAGACGCGGGACGATGGCTTCATGCGGGCAGTGATCTTCTCCGAGTTCGGTGGTTCGGTGGACGTCCAGTCGGTCGCCGACCCTGCGCCGTCGCCAGGGGGTGTGGTCCTCGAGGTGCACGCCACCGGTCTTTGTCGCAGTGACTGGCACGCGTGGGCCGGGCACGACGACGGGGTGGCACTCCCGCACGTCCCTGGGCACGAGATGGTCGGCGTGATCGTCGCGGTAGGGGCCGAGGTGCGACGGTGGACGGTCGGTGACCGGGTGACCACACCGTTCGTGTGCGGCTGCGGACACTGCCAGTGGTGCCTGGATGGTCAGGCGCAGGTGTGTCCGAATCAGACCCAGCCCGGCTTCACGCACTGGGGCTCCTTCGCCGAGTACGTGGCGCTGCACGCGGCCGACGCCAACGTGGTCGTCGTCCCCGAGGTCGTCGGGGATGCTGCGGCGGCGGGACTGGGCTGTCGGTTCGCCACCGCCTACCGCGCACTGACTGCTCGGGCCAGGGTCAGGCCCGGCGAGTGGGTGACGGTGGTCGGAGCCGGTGGGGTGGGCCTCAGTGCCGTGCAGGTGGCCGTCGCGGCCGGTGCCAGGGTCATCGCGGTCGACCGCAACCCGGCAGCGCTGGACCTGGCGCGGGGGCTGGGTGCCGAGCACACCGTGCTGGCCGATCGGGGCGAGCCGGGCGAGGTCGCCGCCCGGGTGCACGACCTCACGGGCGGCGGCAGCCACGTCGCCGTGGACGCGGTCGGCACTCCGGGCACCTGTTCGGACGCCATCTACAGCCTGCGGCGGCGCGGACGTCACGCACAGGTGGGTCTGCTGCCCGGCGTCGACGGACACCCCGCGGTGCCGATGGAGCGAGTGATCGCCTGGGAGCTGGACGTTCTCGGCAGTCACGGCATGGCCAGCGTGGACTATCCCGGCATGTTGGCACTAGTGGAGGCGGGCACGTTGCGCCCGCAGGAGCTGGTCGAGCAGATCGTCGGACTGACCGAGGGCGCTCGTCGACTCCCGTCGGTCGACACTGCCTCTCCGGTCGGCGTCACGTTGATCGACCCGCGGCTGCCCTGACCCTCACGCCGTCGGCCGCCAAAAACCCTGAAATCCCTGCCCCGCGTTGGTGGTTCGGATCGGGGAGAGCTTGACGGGATCTCCGGCCTCGATCATCAACCCGTTGCCCACGACCATCGCGACGTGTCCGTCCCACACCGCAAGGTCTCCTGGGCGCAGCGATGCCCGATCGACGGCTGACCCGATGTCCTGTTCCTGGGCCAGCCGCGGAAGATCCAGTCCTGCTTCGTGATACGCCCACTGCGTGAGTCCGCTGCAGTCCAGGCCGACACCCGGGGTGGTGCCGCCCCAGTCGTAGGGCACACCCAGCTGGGTCAGCGCATGCCGGACCGCGCTCGCGGCGACCGCGTTGGGCGCCGTCGCCGTGCTGCCGTCGGGGAGTTGCACGGTGACGCCACTGCCGAACATGCCTGGGTCGGCGAGTGGCCGAGCGTCGTCGGACGGCCCGGACGACGAGTCGGGGCTGGCGCCGGACATCCCCGAGAAGCCGGTAGGCACCGAGCCGTCCAAGCCGGATCCCGCTCCCAAGCCGGATCCCGCTCCCATCCCCGAACCGGATCCGAGGCCGCCGAGGCTGGGCAACGAACCCATTGGCATCGTCGGCATCGCGCCCGTGACGGGTTCGGCCACGGCGGCCCGATGGCCGTCGAGCTCGGCGCGCAACTCGTCGACGACGGCTTCGGCCTCGGAGAGCGCGCGGCGGGCCTCGGCGATGAGTTCGTCCGCGGTGCCCGGTTCGTCGATCTCGGCCTCGAGCGCCGCGGCCCGCGCCTCGAAGTCATCGATGATCGCCTGCAGTCGCTCCCTGGCGCGGGCCACGGCGTCCGCGGCGTTCGTCGCCGCCTCGCCGAGACGGCCGGCTCGGCCGGCCAGCGCGTCGACCGCCGCCACGGTCGCGCTGGTGAACTCGGCGGCGGCATCACCGGCATCGCCGACCCAGCGAGTCCGCTGCCACGACCGATCCGTGGCGACGGCGAGCTCGCCAAGCGCATTGCGGATGTCCGTCAGAGCCTCGGCGGCTTCGGGGGTACCCGTTCCCACCGTCGCCTGCAGCTCGTGTAACGGAGCGGACAACCCGCTCACGAGGGCGCTCGGCACCGGCTAGGCTCCGAGCGCCGAGATAGTCTGTCCCACATGGTGTTCGGATTCCTCATACCCGTCGGCGGCCGCCCCTGCGCTTGACCTGGCCGCCGATAGCCGACCGGCGAGTTGCGCGACGTGGTGCGCCTCCCGAGTCAAGGCGTCATTCAGCGCCGCCACGAAGCCCGACCCGACCGAACCGAAGGCATCCGCGGACACCCGCGCAGCGGTCAGGTCAGCGGCGACGGAGGCGAGGTCGCCCGCATGGCGATGTAGCGCGACGCTGAACGCGTGAATGTCAGAGGTATCGACGAGCACGAGGTTATGACGGCGGCCAGAGCGCGCTGGTTCCATTAGGGTCTGGGCGCATGGACGTGCACGTTGTCGATCACCCGTTGGCCGCAGCGCGGCTGACCACGCTGCGGGACGAACGCACCGGCAACGCGGGGTTCCGCTCCGCACTGCGCGACCTCACGCTGATGCTGGTCTACGAGGCCACCCGTGACGCCGCGTCCGAAGCCGTCGCGGTCCGCACCCCGCTCACCGACACCGTCGGATCGCGCCTCGCTCGGCCACCGTTGTTGGTACCCGTGCTGCGCGCCGGTCTCGGGATGGTCGATCAGGCGCACGCTCTGATCCCCGAGGCTCATGTCGGGTTCGTTGGCATCGCCAGGAATGAGGAGACCGCCCAACCCGCTCCGTACCTGGAGTCGCTGCCCGACGACCTGAGCAATGTTCCGGTGATGGTTCTGGACCCGATGCTCGCCACCGGTGGCTCGATGGCGTATACCCTCGGCCTGCTGCACGACCGCAACGCCGTCGACATCACCGCGGTCTGCGTCGTGTGCGCACCGGAAGGCATTGCAGCCCTTGAGAGGGCATCTCCGGGTCTGCGGCTCTACACCGCGGCAATCGACGACGGGCTCAACGACGTCGCGTACATCGTTCCTGGCCTCGGCGACGCCGGGGACCGTCAGTTCGGTCCGCGCTGAAGCAGTCCGACCACGTCGGCCCGTAGATCGTCGAGCCGAAGGGCTGCGGCCTCGCGGGCGGCCGTCACGTCGTCACGGGGCGGAAGGCGAATCTCGAGGTATGCCTTGACCTTCGGCTCCGTTCCCGAGGGCCGAATCGCGACCCGTACTGACTCACCCGTATAGATCAGCGCATCGGTGCGCTGCTGCCCGCGGCGTTCCAGCAGATCGGTGACCTGCACCGGCTCGCCTCCCAGGCGTGCGGGTGGTGCGACCCGGAGCCGGTCCATCAGGGCCGCGTCCGCGGGCACCGAAACCGCGGACGTGGTGTGTACGCCGTGGCGCAGTGCCAGCGCATCCAGCGCGTCGGAAGGCGTTTGGCCCTGGCCGAGCAGCACGGCCACCAGATCGCACGCGAGCACCGCGGCACTGATGCCGTCCTTGTCCCGCACGGCTGCGGGGTCGACGCAGTGGCCGATCGCCTCCTCGTAGGCGTAGACGAGCGTGCGTCCGGGCTGGTCCGCGTCGGCGCGCGCAAGCCACTTGAACCCCGTCAGCGTCTCGACGTGCTGGGCGCCGTGGCCTGCGGCTATCGCGGCCAGCATGCGCGAGGACACCACGGTGCTGGCCACCACGCTGCTCGACATGACCTCGCCCGGCTCTGTCTGCGAGAGGATGTAATCGCCTAGTAGCCAACCAGTTTCGTCGCCCGAGAGCAGCCGCCAGCCCGAGGATGTCGGGATGCCGACCGCGCATCTGTCGGCGTCGGGGTCCAAGGCGATCGCCACGTCGGCGTCGACCTTGGCCGCGAGTTCCAGGAGCAGGTCGGTGGCGCCCGCTTCCTCCGGATTGGGGAAGGCAACGGTGGGGAAGTCCGGGTCGGGCGAATACTGCTCGGCGACCACGTGGACGTCGGTGAAGCCCGCTTCGCGGAGGGCCAGCAGGGCGGGTTCTCCGCCAACCCCGTGCATCGGTGTCAGCGCGACGCGAACGTCACCAGTGCCACGTCTCACCCTGGCGGCGCGACGGACGTAGTCCGCGATGAGGTCGGTGTTCGCCGCAGTGACCTCGGCGCGGGCGACCTCGGCAGGTGCGATCCGCATCGCCGCTTCGATCTCGCGGTCGCTCGGTGACACGATCTGCAGCCCGCCGTCGAGGTACACCTTGTAGCCGTTGTCCGCAGGCGGATTGTGCGACGCCGTGACCTGGACGCCCGCGGCAGCGCCAAGGTGTCGGACGGCGAACGCCACCACCGGCGTCGGAGCCGGATCAGGCAGAAGGATCACCGAAAAGCCCTCGGCAGCAAGCACTTCGGCGGCGGCCAGGGCGAAGTCGTCGGAGTTGTGGCGGGCGTCGCGACCGACCACGACGGTCGAGCCGCCCAAACATCTGTCCTTCAGCACCTTGGCCAGCGCCCACGTCGCTGCCGTCACCGTCGCGACGTTCATACCGCCGGGACCGTCCCGCATGGGTCCACGCAGCCCCGCCGTACCGAACGTCAGGGGCGGCGGGGAGGGGCTGGTCATGGCGTTCATTGTGCGGTGCGCTCGTCAGGGGTTGCATGCTCGTCGCCGTCGGCGAGTTTTCGGAGCACCGGGGCGACGAGCATCAGTAGGTCGAACTCGAGATCGGTCAGGGTTTCGCGCATGGCGGCGTCCAGCCAGGCGTCCCGGTCGGCGCGGTCGGTGTCGATCAGGGCGGACCCGTCGACCGTCGTCTCGATGAGCTGTCGACGCCGGTCATCGGGATCGGTTCGCCGCGACACCAGTCGCCGCGCCTCCAACTCGTTGATGCCGTCGGTGAGCGACTGAACCCGGACGTGCATGCGGGCAGCGAGTTCTGCCGGGGTGGTCACGCCCGAGCGGCTGATCTCCCCGAGCAACTGCATCTGGCTCAACGTCAGGCCGTTGTCGGGGCGGTGCCTGCGCAGCTGCCGGGTGAGCGCCATGATCGACTCGCGAAGGTTGGTGGCGTTCTTCGTCCGTTCGAGGGTCATTACCAAGTTATACCTTGGTAATAGCACGATTAACCTCAGTTTGCGACAAGTAATTGGCAAGGGCATACTTGGGGTAATGAAACGGTGGGCGTTGTTGGTGGTGGTCACGATCGCGGTGACCGTGCCGCTGACCATCGTTGGCGTGCCCTCGGCGGCACTGTTCGCGGCGCTCATCGTCGGCATCGTGCTAGCTCTTCTGTCGTTCGCCCCATCGGGCGTTCCGCGCAAGGCCGGCGTCGCCGCGCAGGGAGTGCTCGGCGTCTACATCGGGACGATGGTCCATCGCGACGCGTTGACGGCGCTGGGTTCGGACTGGCCGATCGTGCTCGGCGTCGCGTTGGCGACCCTGCTGTTGAGCGTCGTTGCGGGCGCACTGCTCGGTCTGCACCGCGACGTGAGCCCGCTCACCGGGGCGTTGGCGCTCGTCGCCGGCGGTGCCTCCGGCCTGGTTGCCATCGCTCGCGAGTTGGGCGGCGACGACCGCGTGGTGGCCGTGGTGCAGTATCTGCGGGTTGCGTTGATCACCGCGTCGATGCCGCTGATCGTCACGTTCGTCTATCACGCCGAGAAGACCGGACAGTCAGCTGCACCTACCCAAAACGATTCGGCGCCTTGGTATCTCAGCATCTTGATGATCGCCGTGGTCGTGCTGGTCGGGGCGACGGGCGGCCGACTCATCCGGCTGCCAGGCGCCGGTCTGCTCGGGCCCATGACGGTGACCATCGCGCTGGAGTTGACCGGGACGTCCTTCGGGATGTCGGTGCCGCTCGTGCTGGTGCAGCTCGGGTACGCCGTGATCGGCTGGCAGGCCGGTGTCGCGTTCACACGTGAGTCGATCCGCGCGATCGGTCGGGCGCTACCTGCCGCGATAGGCCTGATCATCCTGCTCAACGTCGCCACCGCGGGCCTTGGCATCCTGCTCGCACGCGTCTCGGGGATCAGCCCCCTCGAGGGCTACCTGTCCACCAGCCCTGGCGGCATCTACGCCGTGTTGGCCACGGCGGTCGAGACCGGAGCCAACGTCACGTTCATCATCGCCGCCCAGGTGGTGCGGGTGCTCCTGATGTTGTTCGCCGCGCCGCTGATGGCGCGCGGATTCGTCAAGCTGACCGAGCGGATCGGCTACAGCCGGGCCAGCACCTGGGAGAGCAGAGAACCCATCCGCGTCGCCGACTGACGGCCCGCCGCCAGCACCTCGACGTGGCTGAGCGGTTCGCCCGTCATGCCTGCGGCCAGGTTCGTCACCAGCGAGACCCCGAGCACCTCGGCGCCCGCCGCCCGCGCCGCGATGGTCTCGTGCACCGTCGACATGCCGACGAGGTCGGCGCCGAGTGTGCGCAGCATCCGGATCTCGGCGGGTGTCTCGTAATGCGGGCCGGGCAGCCCCGCGTAGACCCCTTCGGCCAGTGTCGGATCGACGTCGCGCGCAAGAGCTCGCAGCCGCGGCGCATAGGCATCGACCAGGTCGACGAACTGGGCGCCCACCAGCGGCGAGCGCGCGGTCAGGTTGAGGTGGTCGCTGATCAGCACGGGTTGACCCACCGAATGATCGTCCCTGAGCCCGCCCGCCGCGTTGGTCAGTACGACGGTGCCTGCCCCCGCGGCGCACGCCGTGCGCACGGGATGGACGACGTGGCGCAGATCGTGGCCCTCGTAGGCGTGAATGCGGCCAAGCAGGACCAGGACCCGCTTGTCGCCGACGGACACCACCAGCAACGTGCCGCCGTGGCCCGCAGCGGTCGGCGGGCTGAAACCGGGAAGATCGGCCATCGGGACGACGACGGACGGTTCGCCGAGCGCCGCCGCCGCGGGTGCCCAGCCCGAGCCGAGGACGACGGCGACGTCGAAGCCGGTTACGCCGGTGCGCCGTAGAAGTTCGGCGGCCGCCGCGTCGGCGATGGCCTGCGGATCGGGCGTACCAGTCACAGCGAGAAAGCGTACGGGGTTCAGGTAGCAGCCAGGGCGACGAAGTTCGAGAAGCCATCACCGTCAGCGCTATCTGAATGGATGCATCGGATGGTCGCCCGATGAGCGCTCGCGCGAAGACCGAAGCGGACGGTGAGATACTTCTTCGATGCCCACCGCCACAGCGTCGACGACCGTCGAGGACGCAGTCCAGCGACGTCGTGGCGACTTGATCGAGCTGTCGCACTCCATCCACGCCGAGCCCGAGCTTGCCTTCGCCGAACACCGCAGCTGCGCCAAGACGCAGGCGCTGGTCGCCGAGCGCGGATTCGAGATCACCGCTGCGCCCGGCGGATTGGACACCGCGTTCCGCGCCGACTTCGGCAGCGGCTCGTTGGTCGTCGGCATCTGCGCCGAATACGACGCCCTGCCCGGTATCGGCCATGCCTGCGGGCACAACATCATCGCGGCCTCCGCGGTCGGGGCTGCGCTGGCTCTTGCCGAGGTCGCCGACGAGCTGGACCTGACGGTGGTGCTGCTCGGCACGCCCGCCGAGGAGGCCGGCGGCGGGAAGGCCCTGATGCTCGAGGCGGGCACGTTCGACGACATCGCGGTGACGGTGATGTTGCACGCCGGTCCGATCGACATCGCCCGCGCCCGGTCGCTGGCGTTGTCGCAGGTGGCCGTCGAATACGTCGGACGCGAGGCGCACGCTGCCGTCGCGCCGTATCTGGGACTCAACGCCGCCGACGCGATCACGGTGGCCCAGGTGGCGATCGGTCTGCTGCGTCAGCAGCTGGCGCCCGGTCAGATGATGCACGGCATCGTCACCGACGGCGGTCAGGCCACCAACGTCATCCCGGCACACTCCGAGATGCACTACACGATGCGCGCCAACGACTCCGGGTCGCTGCGCGAGCTGGAGGGCAGGATGTCCGACTGTTTCCTCGCGGGTGCGGTGGCCACGGGCTGCGGCCATCAGGTCGAGGCAACCGAGCCGTCCTACCTGGAGCTGACGCCGGACCAGTGGCTTGCCGACGTGTTCCGCGCCGAGATGATCCGGTTCGGCCGGACCCCCGTCGGGGTGGAGGTAGAGGCCGCGTTCCCGCTCGGCAGCACCGATATGGGCAACGTCACCCAGGTCATGCCTGGCATCCACCCGGTCGTCGGCATCGACGCCGACGGCGCATCGATCCACCAACCGGCGTTCGCGGTGGCCGCGGCTGGGCCGAGTGCCGACAAGGCAGTCATCGAGGGAGCCGTGATGCTGGCACGCACCGTCGTCGAGCTGGCCCAGACGGCCGCGGAACGCGACCGGGTGCTGCGACTGAAGGCGGAGCGCTCGTGAGTTTCGAGCGAGAAGCGGAGCGGGATCGCGCATGAGCATCGGCGAGTACACCGAGGCGTGGTTGGCCGCCCACTACGGCGAGCTGGTGGCGTGGCGTCGGCACATCCATCAGCACCCCGAGCTGGGCCGCCAGGAGTTCGAGACGACGCAGTTCGTCGCATCGCACTTGGCGGACGCGGGCCTGAACCCGAAGGTTCTGCCCGGCGGCACGGGACTGACGTGCGACTTCGGACCCGAGCACGCGCCGCGGGTGGCGCTGCGCGCCGACATGGACGCGTTGCCGATGGCCGAGCGGACGGGTGCGTCGTTCACGTCTCTGGTGCCCAACGTCGCGCACGCCTGCGGCCACGACGGGCATACGTCGGTCCTGCTCGGCGCGGGGCTCGCCCTGGCCTCGGTGCCCGAGCTGCCGGTCGGCGTTCGCCTGGTCTTCCAGCCCGCCGAGGAGCTGATGCCCGGCGGCGCCATCGATGCGATCGCCGCGGGTGCGCTCAACGGGGTGTCGCGGATCTTCGCGTTGCACTGCGATCCGCGGCTGGAGGTCGGCAAGGTGGCCGTGCGGCCGGGCCCCATCACGTCGGCGGCCGATCAGGTGGAGATCACGCTGCACTCACCGGGCGGCCATACCTCGCGACCGCACCTGACGGGTGACCTCGTCTACGCGCTGGGCACCCTGATCACGGGTGTCCCCGGTGTGCTGTCGCGGCGGGTCGACCCACGCAACAGCACCGTCATGGTG
>NZ_JBOGDD010000820.1:0-3341 GCF_050701675.1 Mycobacterium sp.
TCCTTGGGGACCGGTGTAGGACCCGTACTTCTACGGAAGCCTCCTGGGGCGTGGATGGAGTGGGGTGTAGTTGGGATCAAGACGCGACGGGGCTGGTCCGCGCGCCCGCAGGCACAGTGCGCGCGCCCTTGTTCAGGCCGTTCTGGAACAGTGACGTGCCAGACACGGATTTGAGAACGCGCCCGCGAATCCAGTCGGCGCGCTCCGGAACTTTCGAGACGGCGAAACCGTATAGATAGGACCACCATTGAACGTGGTCAGCTACCGGGCGGCACTGCTTCTCCCACCGCTGAAGAGCGCGTGGGACGTCGGAATCCTCCTCCAACGCCATCGCCAGTCCCATGGCATTGATGAAGGCAGTATTGGCGGCCTGGCCGAGGTTGGGCGGCATTGCGTGCGCCGCGTCGCCCACGACCGCCGCACATCCCTTCGACCACTGGCGACACCGTACGTTGACCAGGCGGTCCCATCGGCTCGCTTCGGCGAATCGCTCCACCAAGTGTGCTGCGGCCGGGAAGGCAGAACTCCACAGCTCGCGGTCCACGGGCACGGTGCTGGCTCGCTCGTCGGACACCGGTGCACTCAGGAAGATGTAGTCCTGGCCATCGGTGCATGGGTTGAATAGCAAGCGGCGGTGGCCATGCCAGTACTCAATGATCGTGTCGTCCGGATCGCCGCCCTTGCGGTCGATGAGCATGCGAATTCCCGCCTCGATGCCGTAATCCATCCATGATGTTGCCGAAATCGACTCCCGCAGACGAGAATAGGCGCCATCGGCCGCGACGACCAGATCGGCCTTGCGGTTGGAACCGTCAGCCAGCTGCAATTCGCCCTGCGCGCTCATCCCCACGACGGTCGACGATGTTTTGATCTCGACACCGAAGTGAGTCGCTTGCGCGATGAGCGCTTCGTAGAGATCGGCGCGCGGCGGCAATAGCAGTCGGTCCGACGACGTCGTGCGTCGAGACATCAGTACACGGCCGTTGGGATCTGCAATTCGCCATTCGGCGATGGTGCGGGCGCGGGCGGTGGCGTGGTCGAAGGCGCCGATCGTCTCGAGAGTGCGTAGCCCGCTTTCCCAGATCCAGATACCCGCTCCGAACATGCGCAGCTCATCGTTGCGCTCGTGGAGGGTCACGTTCCAACCAAGCTGCGCGAGGCGCGTGGCCAGGAGCAGGCCGGATAAGCCCGCACCGGCAACTTCAGCGGTCCTTGGCATCGCTCTCCTGACCCTCTTCACGTTAGCGCGCTTTGGACACCGGGTCCGGGATCCAAAACACAGGATGCAGTACTTGGACCTTTTTGGGTGGAGGATTGGCGAAATTGTCTGAAGAGTTTGTGGAACGATCTCGTTACGGGACCGTTTCTCCGCACTTCGCAGGTCGAGTGTCGACGCGGCCGGGCAAGGTCTACAGCCCGTGAATCCTGTGTGGCGCGTATAGATCTCCACCACGGGATAGGTGAGGTCTCCGGACTCGCCCTCTGATCGTCAGCTCGTGTGTCAGCATCACAATCCGGTCAGGAGTTCGAGGGTGAATGTATCGATGGTCGCGGACGAGCCCAGCCGGGGCGCATCTATCCGCAGCAGTTGCCCGTTACGCGTGGACACGACGCGAGCCCGAACCTCCGAGATCTGACGGTTGAGCCTTGCGGCGCTTTCCTATTCGGGGCGGATGACGAATCTCTCGACGGTGTCGGATTCCTTGTGTGAACAAGCGCCACCCTCCGTCGGATCCAGCAGCGCCGCAGGGTCAAGCGCGCAGCGATGCCTCATCCAGTTCGATTCCGATTACCTTGGCGACGCGGAACATGTCAGCGTCCCAGGCGAGCAGCGCGAGAGCGCGACGGTACGCGACCGCTGCGATCATGCAGTCGACCATCCCGCGAGGGGTGACGCCCGCTTGTAGACACCGCCGATAGATTCTGGTCGCGGCGTCGAAATCAGTGACTACATCGAAGTGCGCCAAACCGAACCGCAGCAGCATGCGCCGTAGATCCTCCTCGCGCGCATCATTGCGTGCGCCGGCCAACACCTCCATAAGAACCGGCTCGGTGAACATCAGCGGCCCATCTGTGGTGATCAACTCGGTAATCCGCTGGTCCGCTTTACTGCCCGTGGCCCGGTCGTACTCGACCCACGCAGAAGTATCGGCCAGGATCACGCGGCGCCACGGGGACCGGTATCGCCCGGAACCTCACCCATGGCGCGCACACCCCGCATTGCCAGCGCCTGCTCGCGCGTCATCGGCTGGCCCGCCAGATGTCGCAGCGCAAGGTCGACGGCCTCGGTCTTCGTGTGGACCCCGTAGCGGTCCTTTATCGCCTCGACGTAGACGTCCTCAATTTCGATATTGGTACGCACCTTCGCCATACACGCAACATACACCTAACGTGTAGAGTAGGTGTACTCCGAGCTACCCGATCGTCAGACGAGCTGCGTCGCCGATTCCGTCGTGTCGGCCGCGACGACGGAGAAGCGCCGCAACGTCAACGCCGGATTCTTCTCCCGCACCCGCGCGATGCGGGCGGGGTCCAACGTGGCGGTGCCGAGCCCTTCCTCCTCGCCGACGGACGCGAGGACGACCCCCATCGGGTCGACGATCATGCTGTTGCCCGCACCGGACTTGCCGCACTGATCAGCCGCGGCGAGGTAGACGGTGTTCTCGATGGCGCGGGCCCGCAGCAGCGTCGTCCAGTGGTCTTCCTTGAGCGGGCCGGGCACCCACTCGGCCGGCATCAGCACGACGTCTGCGCCCGCGTCGACCAGCCGGCGCGTCACCTCGGGGAAGCGCAGGTCGTAGCACGTCTGCAAGCCGAAGCGGAGGTCGCCGACGGTGAAGGTCTGCGGCGGCTCGATGTCCCCCGGACTGACCAGGGCGGACTCGGTGTAACCGAAGGCGTCGTAGAGGTGCAGCTTGCGGTAGGTCGCGACGACGTCGCCGGAAGCGTCGATGGCCAGCAGCGTGTTGTGAATGCGGGTGCCTTCGTCGGTGGCCTCGTTGATGCCGCACACGAGGGCGATCTTCTGCTGCGCGGCCAGTGCGGTGAGCTCGGCGACGAAAGGGCCGTCGAGACGTTCGGCCGATGCGACGAAGCGTTCGTCCATCGCCGGGGCGGTGAACATCGAGTACTCGGGGAACACGACGAGCTCGCTGCCCTGCGCCCGCGCCTCGGACACCAGGCGACGGATCGACGTCAGGTTGGCGGACTTGTCCTCGCCGGGTGCGAATTGGGCGACGGAGCAGACGACCATGGTGCTACTCGGGCGTCAGCTCGAAGACGGGGATGACCCGGTCGGTCTTCTTCTGGTACTCGCCGAACCCGGGCGCGCGCTCGACGAT
>NZ_JBOGDD010000821.1:0-8741 GCF_050701675.1 Mycobacterium sp.
GGCAAGATGGCCAGCGGATGCTTCTGCGCCATCTCGCCCAGCGATGGGAAGCTCAGCGGCAGGGCGACCGCAATTGCGAGCCACACCCCAATCACCACCCATGGCCACCGCACCACGAGATCGGCTAGCCGTCGCATACCGCCCTCACCCTCGCCCCGAATTGCGCATCACGAAAACCCTGGCCATTGTTTTGCTCGCCGCTATGCGACGCGTCCCCAGTCCCCGCTGTCAGCGACCAGTACGGACACCGATTTCATGGCCTCCATGTAGCGCGTTACTGATTTCTCGGCGATCGGATTGTCGGGATGCATGATCGCCATGGCCGTGCCTTCCCCGTACCGGAATACGTAGATCGTCAATTGATACGAAAATCGCGCGTCGGGATAGATTCCGACGTTGTTCGCAAGGCCCATGTCGGCTGCTGCGAGTATTGCGTTGAGCGGAGCTGCACCACCGTGCAAGAAGTTCGACACCGGAAAGTTCGGACGTGGCCAGTTCAACCACGGCGCCAACTCCATTACGCGGTAATACGGCACTCTCGCCATGTCCAGACCCGAATCGAAAGAGGCCTGCGCTGCGTATGCGGCATCGCTGAAGGAGGTCGCTGCTATCGGGACGGTGATTGGGATCAGTCCGGTAAACCAACCCTGCGTCATGAAATTGTCGCTGGCCGTGCGGGAATCCCTCGGAGTGAGCCCGTGATACGTAAGCGCTCCGGTGAACTCGTGCTCAACCAGACCGAGACAAGCGAACAATCCGCCGACGAAGCGCGCCCCAGCCGCAGTGCAGGCCGCTTCGAACCGCTCCGTTTGAGCTGCGTCCATCAGGAGTTCGGAGGCCATGTAACTGCTGCTGGACTTCAGCGGGTTGCCCAGTGGAAGTGGGAATTCGGGAAAGCCACCATTGTTGTTCTCGGCGAAGTCAATCCACGCGCGTACCCCTGGCGAGTCCAGGGTCAACGTCGAGGTGAACTCGCGCTCACGGACGCAAAAGTCGTCGAAGCTTCCGGCATCGGGCAGCGTCAGGGCTTGACCGCTTCCGCTCATGGCCGAATACATTCCGTTGGCTTCCATCATCGTCGTGCCGATCAACGTGGCATCTCCGTGCACGTGATCCATGGCGGCAAAGAACGTGAAGTGGTGCTCGTTCTGGACTATCCCGAAAGTGAAGCAACCCCACTCCAACGGATTCGGTATGTCGACTACGTGAGCGCGTATTTCGTCAACGGTCAGGTGGCCCTGATCGATCGGCACGAATTCAATGTCGGCCGGATCGTCCATGGCGTGCCTAATGAAGCCGTCGCCGTCGGTGTTTTCGAACCAACTGCGGAACGTGTCGTGCCGACGTAGGTATGTGTTGACGGCGTGATCCATGGCCGAAATATCGCATTGGCCGGCCACGTCGCAGCTGGCGATGATCTGCCGGGAGAAGTTCAGACCGGCGGCCGTGCGTTCGCAATAGTTTCGGAGATGTTGGCCCTGCATGTAGCTCACCGGCACCGAACTAATCGGCGCCTGCCGGGCCTTCTCCTGCGCCGCGGCCGTCGGATGCCACGAGGTAACTGAACCGGGGGCTAGCGTCCATTCATCAAGTCCGCCAACCGTAATCTTCCCGATGCGCAAGACTTTGTCCTCTCCCGTACTCCCCGCCACAGCCGGCGCGCGTCCGGCATCACTCGTGGCTCAACATACCCTCGGTTCCGACGTTGCCCTCCAGCCTCGGCCCCGGGCAGAGCCGCTACGCACGCCACAGGTGGACGTGCAATAGTGGCCGTGAAGTTGATCTTCAGGCGCTAGCGGTGTCGCCGTCACATTCTGACCGCCGATGCAAAGGGGGACAACCGCATGCTTTCCGCCGAACGTCCGATCGAGCCGGCCGCCCGATTCGCCATCGTCGGCTACGCGGCGCGCTTTCCTGGCGCCCAGGACACCGACGAGTTCTGGGACGTGCTGCGCGAGGGTCGGGACGCGGTATCGGAGGTGCCCAAGGACCGCTGGGACGTCGACGAATTCTTCGACCCGGAACCCGGAGCGCCCGGCAAGGTCGTGACCCGTCGTGCGGGTTTCGTCGATGACGTGACGGGGTTCGACGCGCCGTTCTTCGGCATGTCGACGCGCGAGGTCAGGATGATGGACCCGCAGCACCGGCTCCTGCTGGAGACGGCGTGGCGCGCGATAGAGCATTCAGGCACTGCGCCAACGACTTTGGCCAACTCCAACACCGGTGTATTCGTGGGTTTGGCCACCCACGACTACCTGGGAATGGCATCCGACGAGCTGACCTACCCCGAGATCGAGGCCTACTTGGCCATCGGGACGTCGAATGCCGCGGCAGCGGGCCGGATCAGTTATCGGCTGGGGCTGCAGGGTCCCGCGGTCGCCGTCGACACGGCGTGCAGTTCGTCGCTGGTGGCGATCCATCAGGCGTGCCAAGCGCTGCGCTTGGGAGAATGCGACCTCGCGCTCGCCGGCGGCGCGAACGTGCTGCTCACCCCGGCGACCATGATCACTTTCTCCCATGCGCAGATGCTCGCGCCCGACGGCCGATGCAAGACATTCGATGCGGCCGCGGACGGCTACGTGCGCGGCGAGGGATGCGGCGTCATCGTCGTGAAGCGACTTGAGGACGCGATCCGCGACGGTGACCGGATTCGCGCCGTGATCCGCGGTAGTGCGATCAACCAGGACGGCGCATCGGGTGGCTTGACAGTGCCGAATGGCGTTGCCCAGCAACGGGTTATCGTCGATGCGCTGAAGCGCGCCGGAGTCGCGCCCAGCGACGTCGGATACCTGGAAGCGCACGGGACGGGGACATCGCTGGGTGATCCGATCGAGGTTCAGGCCGCCGGTGCGGTGTTCGGCGTCGACCGCGAGGCGAACCGGCCGCTGCTGATCGGCTCCGCGAAGACGAACATCGGACATCTCGAGGCCGCCGCGGGGATCGCCGGTGTGATCAAGGTCATCCTGTCGCTCGAGCACGAGACTTTGCCGAAGCACCTCAACTTCGAGAATCCGTCGCCGCACATTCCCTGGGACCGCCTTGCGGTGAAGGTCGTGCAGGAGGCCACCCCCTGGGAACGCAACGGTCAGCCGCGCATTGCGGGAGTCAGCTCGTTCGGGTTCGCTGGGACCAACGCTCACGTCGTCCTCGAAGAAGCTCCAGCAGCGCCCCTGCAATCAGCACCCGCTTCGGCGCCCAGTCCCGTCGAGCAGTCCGGCGACAGATTCCACATCCTTCCGCTCTCGGCGCGAACGCCCGCTGCGCTGGTGGATGTCGCCGATCAATACCGCAGCTGGCTCAGCGCGCATTCAGAGGCCACCTTGGCGGACGTGTGCTTCACCGCCGGGGTCGGTCGCGCGCATTTGGAGCACCGGGCCGCGTTGGTGGTGAACTCGAAGGAAGCTGCCATCGAGCTGCTAGGCGCGCTCGCAGACGACCGGCCGGCACCCGGCCTCGTTCGCGGAGAATCCCACGACACGCCGAAGACGGCGTGGCTCTTTACCGGTCAAGGCAGCCAATACCCCGGCATGGCCCGGGAGTTGTTCGACACCGAACCGGTGTTCGCCGAGACGCTGAATCGTTGCGCGGCGGTGGTAGCCGACGTTCTCGAGAAGCCATTGTTGGATGTCATCTTCGACGTGGATGGCCCGGATGGCGATGAGACGCTGCGGCAAACGAACTACGCACAGCCCGCCCTGTTCGCGGTGGAGCTGGGCCTGGCTCGGCTGTGGCAATCGCGTGGCTTCGAACCCGACGTGGTGCTTGGCCACAGCGTCGGCCAGTATTCGGCGGCCTGCGTAGCTGGGGTGTTCAGCCTCGAGGACGGCATGCTCTTGATGGCCGAGCGCGGCCGCCTCTTCGGCAGTTTGCCTGCGGGCGGTCGGATGGTCGCGGCGTTCGCCGCCGCCGAACGTGTCGAGAGCCTCACCGACGAATTCCCGAGTCTTTCGGTCGCCGCCTACAACGGCGCCAACACCGTGCTGTCGGGACCCGCTGGGGAACTGGACCAGGCGGTAGCCCGGTTGACTGCCGACGGCGTCCGGTGTGACTGGCTCGACACCAGCCACGCGTTCCACTCGGCGCTGCTCGACCCGATCCTCGATGAATTCGAGTCGTATGCGCAGCGGTTCAATTTCGCCCCGCCACAACGGATTCTGATCGACAACCGCACCGGTGCCGCGCTCGGCAGGAGCGTGAAACTCGATGGCGCCTATTGGCGTCGGCACGCGCGGCAACCGGTGGAGTTCGCCAAGAGCGTGCGCACCCTCGCCGAGCTGAATTGCAAGGTGTTGCTCGAAATCGGCCCACAGCCGGTGCTCACCGCCGCGGCCCTGCGAGCCTGGCCCGACCCTGCCACCGCCCCGCGGGCGATAGCGTCGCTGCGTCGAAACACTGCCGACCACCGACAGGTCACCGAAGCCGTCGCCGATGCGTACGTCCTGGGCCACCTGCCCGAATTCGCCGCCTTTCGGCAGCCGCACGCGCGGAAGCTCGACCTGCCCACCTACCCGTTCGAGCGTCGCGAGTACTGGTTTCGCGACAACAGGGACAAAGATGGGCGGCCCGCCGACGAGCAACCGCACGTGGGCGCCAGTACCCAAGCGGTCCGCCTGCTCGAGGACGGCCGGATCGAGGAACTCGCAGCCCTGCTCGACGGGGCGGGCGGCGACCACCAGACCCTGAACGTGCTGACCAAGCTTGCGGCACAACACAACCAACAGCGAACGAACCAGGCAACAGCGGATGACCGCTACGAGATCCGCTGGGAGAAATCCACTGCTCTTGGCTCCAGTGCTGACCTAGGCGAGGGAGCCAACTGGCTGCTCATCGGTGATGGAGCTCAAGCGATCCAGCCCTTGGTCGACGTGCTGACTGCGCGTGGCCAACGGCATCGGGTCCTCGGGTTGCCGGTATCCGACGCGGACACCGAACAGCTCGCGAACACGTTGCGCGCTGCCGCAGCAGACGATCCGGCGCTGCGCATCGTGCACGTCGCGGCCCTTGGCTCTGAGGCTGCGCCATCGATGCGGTCACTGTTGCGGATGCAACACCAGATCCTCGGCGGAACACGCCGGCTCTTCCGTGCCGCGGTCGCCGCGGAACTGCGCACACCGATTTGGCTGGTTACCCGTGGCGCACAGCGAGTCACCGACGCGGACACCGTGTCGCCCGACCAGAGTTGCCTCTGGGGATTCGGCCGGGCCGCCTCGTTGGAGCTTCCGCACGTGTGGGGCGGACTGGCGGATCTGGCTGAATGCACAGCCGACGAATGGTCGCGGTTCATCAACCAGGTGGTGGCGCAACCACGCGGGGAAGACCAGATCGCGCTGCGCGATGGAGCAGTCCACGTCCCCCGGCTGGTGCGCCGGGACGGGCAGCCGAGCGCCCAGAATCTGGAGCTGCGCGCTGACGCAACGTATTTGGTTACCGGCGGGCTGGGGTCAATAGGACTGGAACTCGCGGGATACCTGGCCGCGCACGGCGCCAAGCACCTGGTGCTGACCAGCCGACGCGCCCCCAGCGCTGCCGCACAACAGCGCATCGACGCGCTCACCGAACAGCACGGCTGCGAATTCCGGGTCGTCACTGCCGATGTCGCCGACGCGCACGACGTCGCACGCCTGCTGGCGACCGTGGCTGCCGAGCTCCCGCCGTTGGCCGGCATCGTCCATGCCGCCGGCGAACTCGGCACCACTCCGCTGAGCAACCTGGACGACGCCGAGGTAGACCGCGTCTTCGCCGGGAAGGTTTGGGGTGCTTGGCATTTGAGTGAAGCGGCCGCTGACCTGCAGCTGGACTTCTTCATCGGCATCTCCTCGATCGCCTCGGTATGGGGCGGATTCGGTCAGACCGCGTACGGCGCGGCCAACGCCTTCCTCGACGGGCTGGCCTGGCGTCTGCGCGAACAGGGCATCCCCGGGATCAGCGTGAACTTCGGTCCATGGTCGGCCGGCATGGCCGACGCGGAGTCGCGTGCGCGACTGGACAAGCGAGGTGTCCGGACGCTGTCACCTGCCGACGCACTGGCGGGTCTGGCCGATGTCGTGGCGGCCGCTTCACAGGGCCAGGCGCAAGGAGTGGTGGCCCGGATCGACTGGGCCCGTTTCCTGCCGCTCTACCAGCAGGCGGGGCGACGGGCGTTCCTGGCCGAGGTCGAGCGCGAGGTGCCATCCGAGCTGACGGCCGTGGCGGCGCCTGCCACCGCTTCTGGCAAGACCAAGCTGGTCGAGCAGCTGACCAACGCTCCGATACAGCAGCGCAAGAAGCTGCTGACGGACTACTTGCGCGACGCGGTGGCGGAAGTGACGCGGGTAGACGCCGCGGAGATCCGCGAGGACGCCGGGTTCTTCGACCTCGGCATGGATTCGTTGATGGCCGTCGAATTGCGGCGCCGCATCGAACAGGGTGTGGGCAAGGAGATACCCGTCACCCTGGTGATGGATCACCCCCGGCTGTCCGATGCGACCGACTACCTGCTCGGCGACGTGCTTGGCCTCCGCGAGCCGGCCGTCGCCAAACCTCGACTTGCCCCGGTGACGACGCCTTCGGACGAGCCCATCGCGATCGTCGCGGTGTCGTGCCGTTTTCCAGGGGCACCCAATCCGGAAGCCTTCTGGGAGTTGCTGTCCGGCGGTGTCGATGCGATCCGGGAAGTCCCGGAGGACCGATTCGACATCGACGAGTTCTACGACCCGGATCCAGAGACTCCTGGCAAGACCTACACGCGCTTCGGCGGGTTCCTCGACGGTATCGATGGATTCGATCCCGAATTCTTCGGCATCTCTCCGCGCGAAGCGGTGTGGATCGAGCCTCAGCAGCGGCTCGTGCTCGAAACGGCATGGGAGGGTCTCGAACGCGCCGGGCTGTCGCCAGGGACGCTGCGCGGAAGCCAAACCGGCATCTTCATGGGGGTGGCCGCCAACGAGTATGCGCATTTGCTGTCGTCGGAGTCACTCGACAAGATCGAGCCCTACTTCATCACCGGCAACGCGCTCAACGCCATTTCCGGTCGGGTGGCCTTCGCGCTGGGACTCGAAGGACCGGCGATGGCGGTCGATACCGCATGCAGTTCGGCGCTGGTGGCCGTCCATCAGGCCGTCCAGGCACTGCACTCCGGTGACTGCGACCTGGCGCTGGCCGGTGGGGTGAACGTCCTGCTCAGTCCGGTGACGGTGATCGCCGCCTCCCGCGCCAGGATGCTTTCGCCAGTCGGGCGCTGCAAGACGTTCGACGCCTCCGCCGACGGCTACGTGCGCAGTGAGGGCTGCGGGGTCCTCGTGCTCAAGAGGCTCAGCGACGCCGAGCGCGATGGCGATCGGATCTGCGCGGTCATTTCCAGCAGCGCGGTCAACCAGGACGGCGCGTCCAGTGGTCTGACAGTGCCCAATGGTGGTGCACAGCAACGACTCATCGGGACGGCGCTGGCTCGCGCCGGTCTGGCAGGCGGGGACGTCGACTACCTCGAGGCGCACGGGACGGGCACGCCGCTGGGCGATCCGATCGAGGTGCAGGCAGCCGCAGCCGCCTACGGTGACTCGCGGGACGCGGACCGCCCGCTGCTGATGGGATCGGTGAAGACCAACATCGGTCATACCGAGTCTGCCTCGGGGGCAGCAGGTCTGATCAAGGTCGTGTTGTCGCTTCAGCACGAGATGCTGCCGCAGAGCCTTCACTTCGACACGCCGTCGCCGCACATCCCGTGGGACTCGCTGCCGGTGCGGGTCGTCGACGAGGCAATGCCGTGGCACGCCAACGGCAGGCCACGACGCGCCGGTGTGAGTTCCTTCGGGTTCACCGGCACGAACGCGCACGTGCTGATCGCGGAAGCCCCGCTGGGTGCCGCGACGAGCGCTCGCGCGAACAGCATCGAGCCCGCGCCCCCTGAGTCGGACAATCCCGAGCAGCCCTTCAACGTGCTGGCGCTGTCCGCGCGGACACCGGAGGCACTGCTGGAGGTGGCGCAGCGTTACGAGGCCTGGTTGACAGCCCGTCCGGATGCCGACCTCGCCGACGTCTGCCTCACCGCAGGCACGGGCCGTTCTCACTTCGAACATCGGGTCGCGCTGGTCGTCGATTCGGTCGAGAGTGCGCGCGAGGGCCTTGTCGAGTTGGCCCAGAACCGGCTGCGGCCCGGCGTCGTCCGTGGCGAGCACACGCAGCGCCCGACGACCGCGTGGTTGTTCACCGGGCAGGGCAGCCAATATCCGGGCATGGCCCGCGAGTTGTTCGACGCCGAGCCGGTTTTCGCCGAAACCGTGACACGTTGCGCGGAGGCGGTCGATGACATGCTGCCGCGTCCGCTGTTGGAGGTGATGTTCGCCACCGATCGCAGAGACGGAGAAACGTTACGTCACACGTCGTTTGCGCAGCCGGCGATCTTCGCCGTCGAAATGGGCCTGGCCCGGCTGTGGCAGTCGTGGGGCATCGAACCCGACGTGGTACTCGGGCACAGCGTGGGCCAGTATGCAGCGGCATGTGTGGCCGGGGTCTTCAGTCTCGCCGATGGCGCACGGCTGATGGCCGAGCGCGGCCGACTGTTCGGCAGCCTGCCCGAAGGTGGGCGAATGGTAGCGGTCTTCGCCGACGCCAAGCACGTCGAGGAAGTCGCAGGCGAATTCCCGCGAGTGTCGGTCGGCGCCTACAACGGACCCAACACCGTGCTGTCGGGTCCGGGCGAGGAGCTGGAACACGTCGTCGAACGATTCGAAGACGAGGGCATCCGCTGCACCTGGCTGGAGACC
>NZ_JBOGDD010000822.1:0-3009 GCF_050701675.1 Mycobacterium sp.
CGCCCACCCTCCCGAATCACCGTAATGACCGATGGATCAGGTGCTTCCACGTCGATCAATGCCGATACCCGGATTGATGTCATAGTGACGAGCCGCATCACGGCCACTCACGGACGGCCGCGAATCATCGGCATCACCATCGAGGAGAGCGGCGCGAAACGGCAGATCGCCTGCGACTGCCTCATTCTCAGCGGGGCAGCACAGCCATACCGAAACATCGACGGGGCCGTGCTCGACGATGCCACAGTGGCATACGCGCAACGACATAGCGGCGACCAGGAGCCACTTGCAGCCATCAGTCAAAGAGCCGTCTACCAAGCAATCCAGTTAGCTTCCGAGAAACCCAACCGGCGAGAGCCCGTAGCCCCACGAGTAGGACCACCGAAATCATGAAAGTTGTCTCACCTGTCGGCGAATTTCCCTACACACTTGGCCGCATCCGTCTCGCAAGAACCCACATCGTTGTCGATGGCCAGATGGGTAACTGGCCTGCGCGCATCGAAGTGAGCGTTGGCGACATCACCCAGGCGGCACGCCAGCCGATCGTCATCAGCTTCTTCGGTTTGTTGGCGGCACTGACCATTACACGCTCCATGCGGCGCGCTGTATCAGCGCGTCGACGGCACCTAACTTAGATGTCGACCGCCCGTCCAGTCAGGTGTGGACGTCTCGACTCGGAGAATTCACTGTGGCCGAACGGCTTTGACCGAGACATGGCGCATCAGCTCAGGTAATAGTCCGCTACCGGAGGTCGGCTGCACACCTCGAGAACTTCTCTGCAGTACGTCAATATTAATCGATAGAGCGTCGATTCTGGTGCAGGTTGTCGGTCGTGGCATTGAAAACGTTCTTCATCACCGGGGTCAGTACCGGCCGGGGTCGTGCATTGGCCGTGGGCGCTCTGTTGGCCTGGTCGAGGCGATCTACTTCATCAACATCGCATTCATGGCCCTGTTCGTCTTCGTCACGCCCGGGAAGGTAACCCATCGTGGGGGCAGCGGCGCGAATCAACAGGAATGGCGGGAGCCCGGCGCGGTGCGGATTGGTGTCGTGCACTTGGTCGTCGGGAGCAGGCTCAGCCAGTAGCTCCAGCGCGAAGCCGTGGTCCATCAGGGTGGTGACGTAGGTACTGATGGTGCGGTGGTAGTTTCCGGCGCGCCGGACGCTCTGGGGGTTGGCCGTTCGCCAGAGCCCCTCCGCGAAGTAATCGCCGACCAGCCGGCGAGGAGTGCCATTGACGCTGACCGACTCGCTGCGTGGCGCATCGAAGCACGGATGCGGGACGGTGAACACCAGTCTCCCTCCGGGTTTGAGGACGCGCCTGATCGATCCGAAGGCGGAGTCGAGATCGGGAATGTTGTTCAGCGACAGGCCAGCGGTAACCCAGTCCGTCGTCCCGCTTTCCACGCTCGACAGCGTTGCCCCGTCGTCCCGCCGGTACGTGGCTCCCACTGGATGCGTCCGCTCGGCGGCTCGCGCATGCTCGATCAGCGCAGCGGTCGGGTCCACACCCAGCGCCGTGGCCCCACGTGCCGCGACGGCGCGGGTGATCAGACCTTCCCCGCATCCGATGTCGAGAACGTCCATCCCTTCGAGGGTCAGCGGAAGCGCCGATAGGAGGATGTCGAGGGAGAACCCGTGCATTGGGGAACTGTTACGCACCAGCGCTGCATACCAATCTGCGATGCCGTCCCAGTTCTCGTCCACCAGAGGCCAACCATATCGGGCCGTCTGCACAGATGGAAGCGATCTCGTGGAAATCTCGAGCGAATCGGTGTGCTACGAATTTCGCGGTCCTCGACGCGCGCGACGTCCTCGGGGTCTGAGGCGCACCAGAAGGAGTTGGGCTTGCGGGGCGGTCGCACGAAGGTGCCGCTGTTGACGAGAAGCCCTGTCAGGGTGCGCCATTCGTCGTCGGATCCGTCGCACCACACAATCTGGTCGGGTGTGGTGAGGCCGGCGACGTCGTCAACCCAGGCGGTGATGTCTGGATGCGTGGTGGCGATCTTGGAGAGAATGTCGGCGGTCATCGTGTCTTCCTTGACGAGATGCAGGTGAGAGTTGCGGTTGGGTGATTCAGGTGGCTATGTCGAGGCACGGGCGGTCATGGCGCATCGGCACATTCGTCAAGTGTTGGCAGACTCAACGTTCTGGCTATCTGTCGGGTGATGGCGGGAATGAGGAGTCGCTGATCAGAACTGGGTAGGACGTCACCCAATGGTGTGACAAGGGCGAGTGCCCGCGCGCAACACGCGAGCGTGTCCAGCGTCAAACGTGTTTCACCCCAACCGCACATGGCGCTGAGCAGACCGGGGAGCACGAGCTTGCCGTAGTCGAACCACGACGATGGCGTCGTGAGGATGCGGCCGGGCGCGACACTACGGGGTGTGGTGCCGGCGAGGTCGATGAGGACGTCGTTGTGGAACATCACCCGGCACAGCGGATAGGCAGCCGCGTCACGCTCACGCCACCCGGTCACTGCTCCGCCGTAGGCCGCGAGGATCGTTGGGCCGAGCCGTGGTGCGCATTCGGCATTGGTCACGACGATGCGTCCCTTGCGCGGCCCGATGCCCAAGTCGCGCAGGGTTCCCATCGCCGCGGCAGCCAGGGCCACGGTGATGAGGTCGAGTTCGGTGATCACGAGGGGCCCGCCATGATCGGCGACGCGTCGCTGCACCGTCGCTGACTCCGAGGACCCCAATCCGACGACGAACACCGAGGACACGGGCTGCGGCAGGTTGGTGATCCGTGACACCAAGCTGCGAGCATCGGTGTGGGGTAGTGGGAGTCGTACTGCGCGTAGCGGAGTGTGATCGGAGATCAGCCCGGCGTAGTCGTCCATCGCCGTCCATTCGCTGCATGGTTGGGTACGCGTCGCCGCGACTCCGACGACGCCGACTTCCACGCCCGAGAGCGACTGGACGGTTCTGGTCGGCGTCGGCGCCTCAGTGCTGGGGTTGTGCGGCATCGTCACCAAGCTCTACTTTCTTGCTACATATGTAGTTTAGA
>NZ_JBOGDD010000823.1:0-2077 GCF_050701675.1 Mycobacterium sp.
CGCCGAGATGGGCCGGATCAGCGCACGGGCCGCACGGCTGGAGAACTTCGAGGGGCATGCCCGCTCCGCCGACGTCAGGGCCGCCAAGTACGGCGGTGACGAACTGCCGTGGTCCGATCATGGGTTCGGCCTCACGACTTCCTCGACCACAACGGAGAATTGAGCCATGAGTACCGCGTACAAACCGAGAGTCCCCACGATGCGTGCGGTCGACCACGTGGCCTTCACCGTGCCCGACCTCGACGAGGCGGTCGCGTTCTTCGTCGACCACTTCGGCGCCGAAGTCGCCTTCTCAGACGGTCCATTCGTCGACCGGGAGGCCGACGGAATGCGCCGTCGGCTCGACGTCGACCCGCGGGCGCGGTGCTCGCTCGCGATGCTTCGTCTCGGCCGGCACCACAACGTCGAACTGTTCTCCTACGACGCTGCCGACCAGGTGACCGTGCCGCCACGCAACAGCGACGTCGGCGGGCATCATCTGGCCTTCTACGTTGACGACATCGATGCCGGCTACGACTACGTCAAGTCGATTCCCGGTGTCGTCGTGCAGGAGGGTCCCAACGGGGTCGACGCGGGCGCGCCGATCGCCGGCCAACGCTGGTTCTACTTCAAGACCCCGTGGGGAATGCAGTTGGAGTTGACCAGTTGCGCCACCGACGGCTTCTACGACGGACTGCCCGGCGCCAACGCCGCACCGCCCAGTGAGACCTGGCGTTGATGCCCACCGACACCGCAGCGGACGTTCGCATCGAACACGATTCGATCGGTAGTCGCCCCGTGCCGGCCGACGCCCTTTACGGCATCCACACCGTGCGGGCGTTGGAGAACTTCCCGATCTCCGGGATCCCGCTGTCGGCGCATCGGGAATTCGTCAACGCGCTGGCTGCGGTCAAACAGGCTGCGGCGGTGACGAATCACGAACTCGGCCTGCTGGACGCCGAGCGTTGCGACGCCATCGTGGCCGCGTGCGTCGAGATCCGTTCCGGGGCGCTGCATGCCAACTTCGTCGTAGACGTCATGCAGGGCGGTGCCGGCACGTCGACCAACATGAACGCCAACGAGGTGATCGCCAACCGCGGCCTGGAACTCCTCGGCGCGGGCCGCGGGGACTACGCCACGCTGCACCCACTCGAGCACGTCAACCTCGGCCAGAGCACGAACGACGTGTACCCGACCGCCATCAAGGTCGCGCTGCAGGTGCACCTCGCCACGCTGCAGGCCACGCTGCTGGACGTGGCCGCGGCATTCCGAGTCAAGGCCGACGAATTCCGTTCGGTCCTGAAGATGGGCCGCACCCAGTTACAGGACGCGGTGCCGATGACGCTCGGTCAGGAGTTCGGCACGTACGCGGTGATGCTCGCCGAGGACGCCGAACGTCTCCGCGAGGCCGCACTGCTGGTCACCGAGATCAACCTCGGTGGGACGGCGATCGGCACCGGCCTGAACTCACACCCGCGCTACGCCCAATTGGCCTGTGGCGCACTGTCTCGGCTGACTGGGTTCAGTCTCTCCACCGCGACCGACCTGGTCGAGGCGACCCAGGACGTCGGGGCCTTCGTCCAGGTGTCCGGGGTTCTCAAGCGGACGGCGCTCAAACTGTCCAAGATCTGCAACGATCTGCGGCTGCTGTCGTCGGGTCCGCGGTCGGGTTTCAATGAAATCAATCTTCCTGCCGTGCAGGCGGGTTCGAGCATCATGCCCGGCAAGGTGAATCCGGTGATTCCCGAGGTCGTCAACCAGGTCGCCTTCGAAGTGTGCGGAAACGACGTGACCATCAGCATGGCCGCCGAGGGTGGTCAACTGCAGTTGAACGCGTTCGAACCGGTGATCGCCCACTGCCTGTTCACCTCTGCCACGCATCTGGACGCCGCCTGCCGCACGCTCGAACAGCGCTGCATCATCGGGATCACGGCCAACCGCGAGCGTCTGTTCGAGTCGGTGACGAACTCCATCGGCGTCGTCACGGCACTGACGCCCTACTTGGGGTACGCCCAGTCGGCCCGGATCGCCAAGGAGGCACTGAACTCTGGGCGTGCCGTGCCGGACGTCGTCGTGGCCGAGGGGCTTCTGTCCGCAG
>NZ_JBOGDD010000824.1:0-9659 GCF_050701675.1 Mycobacterium sp.
CCTCGGAGGTGAACTAGGCCTCGGCGGAGTCCGCAGCAAAGTCGGCTTGGCCAAACGTGGCCGTCGTCCCCGATATTCAGGTAGCCGTTGGGAATGCCGCTCCCGCGGGTGGGTGCGCATCGCTGCAGGCCGACATCACCAGCTTGCTGAGGACGCCGATCAACTTCGACACCGACGGATTCACCCTCGAATCCGGCTCCAAGGGGCTGGTCAACCAGATCGCCGACAAGGTGAACGGGTGCCCGACGGCAAAGATCACGGTCGTCGGGTACACCGACGACACCGGGGGCGACGGCGTCAACGTCCCCCTCAGTGCGAGCCGCGCGAAAACCGTTGCGGATGCCCTCGTTTCGGACGGTGTCGCCGGGTCGGGCGTCACGTCGCGGGGGGCCGGCTCCGCCAAGCCGGTCGCAGGCAACGACACCCCGGCGGGTCGCGCACAGAACCGCCGCGTCGAGATCACGGTCGGTTAGGGGAGATTGGACATGGGTTTCTTGATCCAGTGGGTGTGGTACCTGTTGGCGTTCCTGTTGGGATCGGGCGTGGCCTGGCTGCTCGCCGTCATCTGGATCAAACGCACCAGTGAGGAGGACGCAACGTGAACTGGTGGTTGATGGCGCTGGCGTTCGCCCTCGGGTTGGTGCTGACGGCGTCGTTCACGATCGGCAGGGACGCCCGCAAGGCGCCGGTCGCGGCAGTCGAACCCGAAGTCACCGAACCCGAAGGCCCCGAGCCGGAAGTCGCCGAGCCCGACGCCACCGAGCCGGAAGTCACTGAGCCGGAAGCTGATCCGCCCACGGCCCCATCCGATCCACATGGTCCCGGTTCGGCAAGGCCGAACGCCGACGGCGCCGGACCGCAGGGCTGGACGGTCAAGGCCAATGAGGAGTCGAAGCTCTACCACTCACCGGAGAGTCCGTCCTTTGGCGTGACGCGCGCCGAGGTGTGGTTTCGCGATGCCGAGACGGCAGAGGCGGCGGGCTTCAACCGGTGGGACAGCGGCAAGTCCCAGCGTGGGATGAGGCCACGGGGCTAGGACGGGCCGGGCAGGCACAGCAATAGCCGAGCGCCCCCGAGTGGGCTCTGCTCCAATGATGCAGTGCCGCCGTGTAATTCGGCCTGCTGGGCCACCAATGCCAGCCCGAGACCGGACCCAGAGTGTGATGCCGTCGAGCCGCGGGAGAAGCGCTCGAAGACGACCGTGCGTTCCTCCTCGGGTATCCCCACCCCGTCGTCGTCAACGGCGATCTCGACACCTGCTCGCGAACTCACGGCGGAGAGCTGCACCCGGGTCGCTCCGCCGTGCTTCACGGCGTTGGCGATCGCGTTGTCGACGGTCAGCCGCAACCCAGCGGGCAGACCCAGGATGATCACCGTCGGCGTAGGGACCAGCGACACGTCGAGGTCGGGGTACACGCGCATCGCGTCGTGGGCGGCGCGGTCGAGCAATTCGGTGATGTCGACGGGTACGTGGTCGTCGGAGGTCGACAACTCACCCTGCGCCAGCCGCTCGATGGCCCACAGCGTCGATTCGATGCGGGTCTGCGTCCTGATCACGTCGCCAAGGACTTCCTTGCGCTGATCCTCGGCCAGGTCGAGGGTGGCGAGCACCTCGAGGTTGGTGCGCATGGCCGTCAGCGGGGTGCGCAGCTCGTGCGACGTGACGGCGGCGAAGTCGCGCGACGAGACCAGTGCCGCCTTCGTGCGATCCTTCTCCTCCCAGATGCGGGCGACCATGCCGTTGACGGCGTCGGCGATCTCCACTGCCTCGGTGGCGCCGCGCACCTCGATGTCGGGCGCCTCACCGCCCACGTCGATCGCCCTGGTCTGCTGGGCGAGGCGTTTGAGCGGCCGCACCGCGAACGCGGCGAGCAGCCAACCCGCCACCGCCGCGGCGCCGATGGCGCCCGAGCAGATGATGATCACCCGGCGGTGCAGGTTGTTGGTGTCGGCGATGGTCGAGTCGTACGTCGCGCCGACGGCGGCCAGCATCGGGCCCTGCAGGCCCTGGATCTCGACCGTCCGCACCCGGTATCGCACGCCGCCGACGTAGGTGTCCGCGTAACCGGGAGGCAGCTCCGGCAGTACGACGTCGGAGTTCGACGTCACGACACCACCCTTGCGGACCGTGATGATGGCGTCCTGATCGTTGGGCGACTTCGGGATCTCGTCGAGGCCCCTTGGCAGGAACGGGATCGCGAAGCCCGCCGCTTCGTCGAGCCTGCGGTCGAGGCGTTCCTTGCGGTCGTTGGTGATGCCGATCCACACGATCGTGCCGACGATGCCGACGACGATTGCGGCCGCGATCGCCGTCGCGAATGCCACGCGGGTCCGCAGCGACGGTGTCCGTCGGAAGACGCGCGAGAGCGGGTTCATGGCTACTGTTGCCGAAGTACGAATCCCACGCCACGCACCGTGTGCAACAGCCGGGGTGCGCCGCCCGCCTCGAGCTTGCGGCGGAGGTATCCGATGAACACGTCGACGACGTTGGTGTCGGCGGCGAAGTCGTAGCCCCACACCAGTTCGAGCAGCTGGGCCCGGGACAGCACGGCGGTCTTGTGCTCGGCCAGCACGGCGAGCAGGTCGAATTCCCGCTTGGTCAGGTCGACGTCGACTCCGTTGACGCGGGCCCGCCGACCAGGGATGTCCACTTCCAGCGGTCCGACGGCGATGGTCTCCGACGAGAACGTCGCCGTCGCGCCCCTGCGTCGCAGCAGCGCCTTGACCCTGGCCACTAGCTCGGCCAGCACGAACGGCTTGACGAGGTAGTCGTCGGCTCCGGCTTCCAGCCCCGCGACCCTGTCGTCGACGGAACTGCGGGCGGACAACACGCAGACCGGCACGTCGTTGTCCATCGCCCGCAGGGCGGTGACCACGGACACGCCGTCGAGGATCGGCATGTTGATGTCGAGCACGATCGCGTCGGGCCGCGTTTCGGTGGCGCTGCGTAGCGCCTCTGCCCCATCCACGGCGGTGGTGACGTCGAAGCCGGACAGCCGGAGGCCTCGTTCGAGTGAGGCGAGAACGTCGGGGTCGTCGTCCACCACGAGCACTCGGGGGGAGCTCACACCGCTGTCCATAGGGTCATCTTGCCTGATGCCCTTCTTCCCGTGCGGTAGGCGCGTGATGACGAAGGCAACGCATCCGCGAGAATTGACGGGTCGACAGCCCGATCATCAGCTGCGACTGATAATTTCGACCCTCATGCAGCCTGGCGGCCCCCGCGTGATAGTCGAGCCCGATGACGGCCTCGATCCCGTCCTTCAATTCATCTCATCGGCACAGACGTCGCTGTTGGTCAAACAGTTCACGTTCACCGACGAAACCCTGACCGACGCCGTGATCGAACGGAGGAAGGCGGGCGTCGACGTACGGGTGATGCTCAACGCGGCGCGCTCCGGTGGAGACCGGGCGAACGACGAGACCTTCGAACGGTTTCGGAATGCCGACATCGACGTGCAGTGGGCCAATCCGAAGTTCTACGTCACGCACGAGAAGTCGATCGTCGTCGACGAGAAGGCCGCCCTGGTCGCCACGTTCAACCTGTGCCTGAAGTACTTCACCCTGACCAGGGACTACGGCGTGATCACTCACGATCCGTGCCATGTCGCGCAGATAATCGACGTCTTCAACGCCGACTGGAATCACGACGACTGGGTGCCGTCGGCCTACGAGGGTCTGCTGTGGAGTAACTCCAACTCGCGTTGGCACATGGCCCAGTTCATCGACACCGCCACCGAACGCCTCGACATTCAGCACCCCAAGTACGTGGACGCGGTGATCCTCGATCGCATCGCGGCCGCGATCGACCGCGGGGTCAAGGTGCACGTCCTGTGCGGCGGCAAGCACGGGATCAGCGAGTGGGACGTGCTCGACACCTTCGCCTCACTCCGCACCCTGAGCCGGTTCGGCGCCAAGGTGCACAAGCAGAAGAACCTCAGAGTGCACGCGAAGCTCCTGATCGTCGATGACGAGCGGGCCCTGGTCGGGTCGATGAACATCGATCGCAGTGCGTTCGATCTTCGGCGCGAACTCGGCATCACCGTCACCGATCCCGCCGTCGTCGCACGCTTGAAGTCGGTCTTCGCATCGGACTGGGAACTCTCCCATCAATATTCGCCGCCCGATCCGCTCGACCCGTCGCAACATCACGAGGACGACTTCCCCCACGACCACGAACTGCGTCATGAGTGAGGAGCCTTCATCGGGCCTCGCACGAGAAACGGTCTCGCTGGTCGAACTGGCGTGGACGTTCAACCACATCGCCCTTGCGTCGTTCGGCGGCGGCCTCTCGGCGTGGTCGCGGGAGGTCCTCGTCGTGGAGAAGCAGTGGATGGGTGAGGCCGAGTTTCTCTCCGCCATGACGATGTGCCGGATCCTGCCAGGCGCCAACCAGGTGAACATGGCCGTGTTCACCGGCACCAAGATGCGGGGCATATCGGGGGCGGTCGCGGCCGTCGTCGGTCTCTGCTTCATGCCGCTGGTGATCGTGTTGTTCCTGTCGTGGCTGTACTTCCAGTTCAAAGAGGTGCCCGCAGTCAAGGGCGTGCTGCACGGGGCGTCGGCGGCGGCCGTCGCACTGACGTTGGCGATGGTGATCAAGACGGGCCAGAAGTGCCTGACGGGAGTGATCCCGGTGGCCTTGTTCGCGTTGGCGTTCGTACTCAACGGCGTGCTGCGCTGGCCCCTGCTGGGCGTGCTGGCCGTCGTGGCGCCGCTCGCGCTCATCTGGGCCTGGCCCAAGAAGTCGAAGCAACAGCCCGCGTGAGTACGTACCTGCAGCTCGTCATCCTGTTCGGCTCGCTGTCGCTGATGTCGATCGGTGGCGGCAATGCCGTGCTGCCCGAAATGCACCTGCGTTCGGTTCAGCAACAGCACTGGCTGAGCAACACGCAGTTCGCCGATCTGTTCTCCATCTCCCAGACAGCGCCTGGGCCAAGCATCCTGATCGTGGGGATGGTCGGTTACGCCGCCGGGCTGCAGGTCGGGGGAGTGTTGGGCGGCATCCTCGGCGGCGTGATCGCCACCGCGGCCATGGTCATCCCTGCCGCGGCGCTGGTCTACGGCATCACGCTGTTCTGGCAGAAGGCCGAGGAGTCCAAGTGGCGGATCGCGGTGGAGAAGGGCTTCGCCCCGCTGACGGTCGGCTTGATCCTGGCCTCGTCACTGGTGATGAGCCGCGTCGCCGACCACGACTGGCGGGCGTACTCTCTGACGGCGGTGTGCACGTTGATCTTCGTGCGCAGCAAGGTCAATCCGTTGATCGTGGTGGCGGTGGCCGGGGTGATCGGCTACTTCGGCTTCGTCTGAGGAGCCGGCGCCGCCGAGCGATTTGGGCACGGTTGACCGCGCTCACCGCGGGTAAACGTAGACAAATCACGCGGGGAGACACGTGGGTAATGAATTGACCTCATCAATCGTTGAGGTTTTACGGTGATCACATGAGCTTTGAGATGGTGGCGCGCCAGACGCTGAACCGGCAGAGGCGCGCAGTCGGCGGTGACGTACGTGCACTGGCGAACCGGGCCCTCTTGGCGCGCATCTGGCAATTCTCCGAGCGCCACCACCGGCGCCTCGGCGGCTTCGTCGCGGTGAGCGTGGTGGGCGCGCTGCTCGCAGTGTCCACGCCCGTCCTGGCGGGCCGGGTGGTCGACGCCATCGTCCACGGTGGGCAGCCGTCCACGGTCGTGCTGATCGCGTCGGTCATCGCCGTCGTCGCGCTGGCCGAAGCCGCGGTCGGCATGCTGACCCGGTGGCTGTCGTCGAACATCGGCGAAGGCCTGATCCTCGACTTGCGGACCGCGGTGTTCGACCACATCCAGCGGATGCCCGTGGCGTTCTTCACCAGGACCAGGACGGGCGCCCTGGTCAGTCGCCTCGGCAACGACGTGGTCGGTGCACAACGGGCGTTCTCCGACACGCTCTCCGGTGTGGTGGGCAACCTGGTGACGCTGGCGCTGACGCTGGCCGTGATGTTCAGCATCTCGTGGCAGATCACCGTGCTGTCGCTGGTGCTGACGCCACTGTTCCTGCTGCCGGCCCGCCGCATCGGCGCCACGATGGCGACGCTGAGCCGCGAGAGCGCGATCTACAACGCGACGATGAACACGCAGATGACGGAACGGTTCTCGGCACCGGGTGCGACGCTGGTGAAGCTGTTCGGCGATCCGGGCCGTGAGTCCCACGAGTTCGCGGCGCGGGCGGGCCGGGTCCGCGACATCGGGGTGCGCACCTCGATGCTGCAGGCGACGTTCATGAATTCGCTGATGCTGATGTCGGCGCTCGCGCTGGCCTTGGTCTACGGCCTCGGCGGCGTACTGGCGATCGGTGGGCACCTTCAGGCAGGCGCGATCGTCTCGCTCGCGCTGCTGCTGACCCGGCTGTACGCGCCGCTGACGGCGCTTGCCAACGCGCACGTCGAGATAGCCAGTGCCCTGGTCAGTTTCGAGCGCGTCTTCGAGGTGCTGGACCTGACGCCACTGATCCAGGAGCGGCCAGGGGCGGTGGCCGTCCCCGACGGCTCGGTCGGCGTCGTGTTCGACGACGTGCGGTTCGGCTACCCGTCGGCCGACAAGGTGTCACTGGCCTCCCTCGAGGAGGTCGCCGTCCTCGACGACCGCGGTGGTGACGAAGTGCTGCACGGTATTTCGTTCACCGCCGAGCCGGGACAGATGGTCGCGCTGGTGGGCTCGTCCGGGGCGGGCAAGTCGACCATCGCCTCGCTGTTGGCCAGGTTGTACGACGTCGACTCCGGCGCGGTCCGGCTGTCCGGCGTCGACGTTCGCGACGTGACGTTCGCATCGTTGAAGGACACCGTCGGCGTCGTCACCCAGGACGGTCATCTGTTCCACGAGTCGATTCGCGCGAACCTGACCCTGGCCGCGTCCGACGCGTCCGACGATCAGCTGTGGGACGCGCTGCGCCGGGCGCGGTTGGCCGACGTCGTGGCCGACATGCCCGACGGGCTCGACACCGTCGTCGGCGAACGCGGCTACCGGCTCTCCGGTGGCCAGCGCCAGCGGTTGACCATCGCACGCCTGCTGCTCGGATCCTCGCGCGTGGTGGTGCTCGACGAGGCGACGGCGTCGCTGGACTCGGAGTCCGAAGCCGCCGTGCAGCAGGCGCTGGCCGAAGCGCTCGCTGGGCGCACCTCCCTGGTGATCGCCCACCGGCTGTCGACGATCCGCGCCGCCGACGTCATCCTGGTCGTCGAGGGCGGCCGCATCGTCGAACGCGGTACGCACCGCAAGCTGCTGGCCCGTCGCGGTCGATATGCCGAGTTGTACGAGACACAGTTCGGCGACGAGACGACGGCCGCATGACGGTGGTCGACGAGTCGGAGTTCCGCTCCGAACCTGCCATTGCGCCACCGCCCCGCCGGATCAGGTCGTCCTCGGACATCCTGCGTCTGCTGCCGTATCTGAAGCCCTACCGGGTGCGGTGGACCGCGATGCTGATCGCGGCGTTGCTCAGCCTGGTCGCCACCGTCACCATTCCGCTGATGACCAAGGCCGTGATCGACGGACCCGTGCGCCACCAGGATCAGCAGAGGCTGTGGGTACTCGGTTCGGCCGCGATGGCCGTGCTGGTCTCCGAAGCCGTGCTCTGGTTCGTTCGCCGCTGGCTGGTGGCAAGGGCCACGATGGGCGTCGAGGCCGACATCCGCAAGGACCTCTACGCGCGGCTGCAGATCCTGCCGATGTCCTTTCACGGCAAGTGGCAGTCCGGGCAGCTGTTGTCCCGGGTGATGAACGACCTGAGCACCATCCGCCAGTTCCTGTCGTTCGGGCTGCTGTTCCTGTTGCTCAACATCATTCAGATCGTCGTCGTGACGGGCATCCTGCTGGCGATGTACTGGCCGCTAGGTGTCGTGGTCGTGGTGTCGATCGTGCCGATCACCTTGACCGTCCTGCACTTCCAGCGTCAGTTCACCAAGCTGTCGCGGGCCGCGCAGGACCAGTCCGGCAACGTCGCCACTCACGTCGAGGAGCAGGCGCTCGGGCTGCGGGTGGTCAAGGCGTTCGGCCGCGAGCAGTACGCCTACGAGCGGTTCGACCAGCGCGCCACCGCCCTGTTCGACACCGAGGTCGGCAAGGTCGGGGTGCAGGCGAAGTTCTGGACACTGCTCGAGGTGATCCCGACCGTGAGCCTGAACGTCGTGCTCGGCCTTGGGGCTTACGCCGCGGGCACCGGGCTGGTGACCATGGGCACGCTGGTCGCCTTCATCACGATGATGCTGTCGCTGGTGTGGCCGATCTCATCGCTGGGATTCCTGCTGTCCATGACCCAGGAGTCGATGACGGCGGCCAACCGCGTCGCCGAGATCTTCGACGCGCCAAGGGAGATCGCCGACGGTCTAAGAGACGACGCTCCGCGCGCAGGGCGTCTGGAACTCGTCGACGTCGGATTCCGGTTCCCCGCTGACGAGGTCGCCGCCGGATCGGCTCCGGAAGACAAATGGGTTCTGCGCCACGTCGACCTGGTCATCGAGCCGGGTGAAACGCTCGCCCTGGTCGGCGCGACGGGCTCCGGCAAGTCGGTCCTGGTGTCACTGCTGTCGCGGCTGTACGACGTCTCCGAGGGAGCGATCCTCATCGACGGCAAGGACATTCGCGAGCTGTCGCTGCCCACGTTGCGCAAGGCGGTCGCCACCGCGTTCGAGGATCCGACGTTGTTCTCGATGTCGGTGGCCGAGAATCTGAAATTGGGCCGCGGCCCTGACGACCCCGCGACCGACGAGGAGTTGGCGCAGGCCGTCGAGGTTGCCGCCGCCGGCTTCGTCTACGACCTGCCGTTCGGCCTCGACACCCGCATCGGCGAGCAGGGCATGAGCCTGTCCGGTGGTCAGCGCCAACGTCTTTCGTTGGCCAGGGCGCTGCTCGCCGCGCCGTCGATTCTGGTGCTCGACGACACGCTCTCGGCGCTCGACGTGCACACCGAGGCCGTCGTCACCGAGGCGCTGCGCCGGGTGCTGGGGTCGGTGACCGGGGTGGTGGTGGCGAACCGGGCCTCGACGGTGCTGCTCGCCGACCGGGTCGCGCTGCTCGACGGCGGAACCATCACCCGCGTCGGGACGCACGCCGAACTGCTGGCCGACGCGCCGCAATACCGGTACCTGCTCGCCGCGGACGACGATCTCGACGACGGCGCCGAGCGCGTCCCCGACTGGGAGCAGGACGAGGACCGCAACCGGCTCGACCATCTGTACCTGGAGCAAGAGCACGAGGCCGACCGCGACTTCGTCGCCCAGGAGGCGGAGAGGCGATGAGCACCACCGACTGGCGCGGTCGCGCCGTCACGAACGATGACGACGATCTGCCCATCGACGAGTCGATCTCGCGGCGCCGCGAGGCGCGCACCCTTCTGGGTGGGCTGTTGCGGCCGTACGCCACGGCCGTGGCGCTGCTGGCGATCGTCGTGGTGGTGGAGAACGCCGCGCGACTGTCGGTGCCACTGCTGGTGCAGCGCGGCATCGACCACGGCATCCCGCCGATCGTCGACGGTGGGTCGGCACGGGAGCTCCTGCTGATCGTCGCGGCGCTGTGCGGTGTGGTGCTGGTGCAGGCCATCAGCCGGATGTTCTTCCTGCGTCGCGCCGGGCGGATCGGTCAGGAGGTGCTGCTCGAGTTGCGCCGCAGGATCTTCCGGCACTTCCAGCG
>NZ_JBOGDD010000825.1:0-9008 GCF_050701675.1 Mycobacterium sp.
AGAGGGGCGCGTCGATGGTGTTCTCGATGACCGAGTAGAGCTCGTCGGCATCGTTGTTGGCGACCGCTTGGGCGATCTCGAACGGGGTAAAACCGGCCAGTACCAGGCTTTCGACCAGCCGCACGGCGGATCCGCCCACCCCTCCGACGACCGACCCGACCGGTGACGTCGACGCCATCAGGTTCACCGAAACGTCAGAGGCCCGGACCGCTTCCGTTGGCGCCGGTGCGAGCGGCGTCAGTGCGACGACCCCTGCTCCAACGATTGCCAAGCCCGCAGTGACCGTGCACTGGACGCGATCCTTCATGAAAACCCCCCGCATTCGAATGTCCCCCGGGGCAATGAATTCATGCCCGGCGGAGCGAACTTAGCGGATTCTCAGGTTTGCGTCTAACGTCACACGAAATCTACTTGCCTGTGCAAATAGATGATCTAGACATTCGGCCCGACACGATCATGACGAGGCATAAAACTTGCAGGCCAACAGCGGTTTCTGAGACGCGCATACCTCGTCGTACAACCATTCAAGATCGGCGAATTGATTGACAGACACGTCAACCTTCACCCTGACGCCACGGGCCTCCGTTAGCTGACAGCTAACGGATCGAAGGAGCGCGTTCCAGTTGATTCTGCGAAGGTGCGGCTGGGTGGGCCTGGCTCCCGGTGGGCGGCTGGCGAAGTTGCCGGCGGGCCTCGGCCAGTGCAACCGAATCCGCGACGTCCGCGTTTGAATGGCGTTTCGACGGGCAACGTGTAACGCACACATTCGGGACCGGCTGATCCGGTGGGCGGAGGGACGTTAGCGCAGGTAACTATCCGGTACCCCTGGTTTCACCTTGGGGATGTCTGGCAACATTACCCGCGGGTAGGAACGGTGGTTCCACACTCGGGCGGAGGGGGATGACGGGCAGATGACAGAGCAGTCTTTGCACTACGTGGCACAGGGCACCGAGGGCGGCGGCGCGGCGCTCGACCAGGTGATCGGGATGTCGGTGGTCGGTCTGATCGTCGGCGTGGCGCTCATCTGGATCGGCTACCTGCACCGAATGCGCAAGATCACCTGGCTGCACGACCTCGGCGAGTGGGCGGCCCGCAAATTCCGCAGGCCCGCGTGGGTGGCACTGCCGATAGCGCTGTTCATCACGACGATCATCACCGCACTGTTCGGCTTCATCTGGGACGTCAGCCTGCACATCGGGAAGGGGCGCGACCCCGGCCCGCTGGCCAACCCCGCCCACTACTTCATCCTCTTCGGGCTGTTCGTTCTGTTCGTCGCGGGCTGCCTGGCCTGCGTGCTGCCCTACGAGAAGCCCGGCGCAGCCGCGGTCCGAATCACCCGCCACTGGTATGCCCCCGTCGGCGGAATCCTGATGGCCGGCTGCGGGCTGTACGCGCTGACCGGTTTCCCACTCGACGACATCTGGCACCGCATCTTCGGCCAGGACGTCACGCTGTGGGGACCAACCCACCTGATGATGATCGGTGGGGCCGGCTTCTCCACTCTCACAGCCTTATTCCTGGAGCACGAGGGTCGCCGCGCGGTCGGTGAAGACGCTCCCAAGGACGGTCCTGGCATCAAGTTCATCCAGTACCTCGCCTTCGGCGGTCTGGTGATCGGGATGTCGGTCTTCCAGATCGAATTCGACTTCGGCGTAATGCAATTCCGTCAGGTGTTCGAGCCGATGCTCATCGCCGCGGCTGCGTCGCTCGGACTCGTGGCCGCCCGCATCATGTTGGGACGCGGCGCCGCCATCATCGCCGCACTGCTGGCCCTTGCGCTGCGCGGTCTGATCGCGCTGATCGTCGGACCGATCCTCGGGGCACCGATCAACTGGTTCGCGCTGTACCTGGGGCCCGCACTGGTGATCGAGGTCCTCGCGCTGACGCCACTGATCAAGCGACCGATCGTGTTCGGGATGGTGAGCGGTCTCGGTGTGGCGACGGCGGGGCTGTGGCTCGAATCCCTGTGGATCGACGCCGTTTACCGCTACCCGTGGCCCACCAGCCTGTGGCCGGAGGCCTTGGCGATGGCCATCCCGGTCGCGGTGCTCATCGGTGCGTGCGGCGCGATGGTCGGCATGGTGCTGACCAACCAGCGGCTCCCCCGGCGGGCCATCAGCATCGGCCTGGTGGCGCTCGCCGTCGTCGCCGTCGGCGGCGCCACCGCCAACGGGCTGCGCTACGAGGTGCCGCAGAATGCCACGGCCACCTTCGCCATGACCCAGGCGCCCAGCATCGGCGACCAGCGAATGGTGACGGCGGACATCCACATCAATCCGCCGAACCTCATCGGCGACGATCCGAACTGGGTGTCGATCCTCGGCTGGCAGGGCGGCATCGCCAACCAGCGCGGCATCTTCGTCGACCACCTGCAACGGGTCGGCCCCGGCCACTACCGCTCTACCGCGCCGATGCCGGTGTCGGGGCAGTGGAAGACCCTGCTGCGCGTCCACGACGGCTCCACCATGACGGCCGTGCCGATCTACCTGCACGGCGACCCCGGCATCGGTGCGGCCGAGGTGCCTGCCGAAGCCGCGATGACGCGGCCGTTCGTCCCCGAGGTCACCATCCTTCAGCGGGAGCGCAACCCCGACACGCCCCAGGTGCTGTGGTTGATCGGCTGTTTGGTGGTGCTCGGCTGCACCTTGACTCTCATCGCAGGCCTGTCCTGGGGTGCTGGTCGGCTGAACAAGATCGAGCCCACCAAGAACCCCGTTGAGTTCGAGCCGTCTGCGCAGGCATGACCCGTTCGCCCGACGTCGTGATCCTCGCCGATCACTCGGCGCTGCTGGCCATTCCGGCGTTCGCGCCTGCGATCCTCGTGGTCGCCGTGGTCATCTGGGTGGCCCGGCGGGACCGACGTCTTGGCGACGACGGCGACGACGTCGGAGATGACAAGGCTCACAGTGAGCATCCAGCGTCCGGCGACGAAGATGGTTCACCGTGATCAAGCTGACGAAGTCCACGACACTCGTTGCCCTGACCGCCGCCGCGCTCCTCGTCGCGGGCTGTGGCGGGTCGAACGGATCGGGTGAGGTGACGAGGAGTTCCTCCTCCGCGGCCCCCGCCATGACGGGCGCCCCGCAGCTGTCAGACCAGCAGGCGCCGCCGAACCGGCTGGTCGTCGAGGTGACCATCAAGGGCGGCCAGGTGACCCCCACCAACGCTCAGCTCAAGTCGGCCGTGGGCGAACCCGTCGTCTTCCAGGTCAACAGCGACGCCGCAGATCAGTTGCACGTCCACTCGAATCCGGAGCACTCCTTCAACGTCGAACCGAAGTCCGGTCAGTCGTTCCAGTTCACCGTCGACGTCCCCGGCCAGGTCGACGTGGAGTTGCACCAGCTGAACCGCACGATCGCCACCATCCAGGTTCAGTGATCGGCGGTCGGTCGACCGAGGTCCTCGCCCACGGACTGGGCGGTTCCAACGATCTGCCGATCCCGTACACGTACGCGTTGATCGGCGCGGCGTGGGCGTTGACGTTCACGTTCGCGGTCGTCGTCCTGGCCTGGAAGAAGCCACGGTTCGACGTCGCCAAGCCGGGGCTGCCGTTGCCGCAGTGGGTGACGACGCTGACCGACGCTCCGGCGACGCGCTGGTCGGTGGCGGTGGCGGGCCTGCTGTTCGCGGTGTGGGTGGCGGTGGCCGCGCTGTTCGGTCCGCAGGGCGGCGACAATGCGCTGCCCGGCGTGTTCTACGTGCTTCTGTGGGTGGGGCTCGTCGCGGTCTCGCTGGCGATCGGCCCGGTGTGGCGCCTGGTGTCGCCGGTGCGCACCATCTACCGCGTGCTGCCGCTGTCGCGGCGGCCTAGCCCGAGGACGTATCCCGAGCGGTTGGGGTACTGGCCGGCGGCGGTCGGGCTGTTCGCGTTCGTGTGGCTCGAGCTCGCGAGTGATGACCCGGGTTCGCTTGCCGCCGTGAAGATCTGGTTGCTGTCGTACTTGGTGGCGACGCTCGCGGGCGCTCTGATCTTCGGATCGCGGTGGAACGCCAGGGCAGATCCGTTCGAGGTCTACAGCGTGGTGGCGTCGCGGCTGTCACCGCTGCGGCGCAACGCCGACGGACGCATCGCGATCGGCAACCCCTTCGATCACCTGCCGTCGATGCCCGTGCGCGCGGGCACGCTGGCAGTGCTCGCGGTGCTGCTCGGATCGACGGCGTTCGACAGCTTCTCGGCGATGCCTCAGTGGCGCAACGTCGTCGACGACCTGGCGGGACCGTCGACGACCATCGCGGTGTTGATTCGCAGCGCGGGCCTGCTGCTGTTCGCCTCGGTGGTGGCGTCGACGTTCTGGCTGGCGGCCCGCGCGACCGGCGGTGTCGACGCGCAGCGCCGCCGCGAACTGCCAGGCCTGATGGCCCACTCGCTGATTCCGATCGTCATCGGCTACGTCTTCGCCCACTACCTGTCCTATCTGGTCGAGAGGGGACAGGTAGCCGTCCTCCGACTGGCCGACCCGTTCGGTACCGGGTGGCTCGTCGACGTCCAGCCGTCCTATCTGCTGTCGACGCACCCGTCGGTGCTGGCGACGTTGAAGGTGTGCTTCGTGGTGGGCGGGCACGTCGCCGGCGTGGTGGCCGCGCACGACCGGGCGCTGTGGCTGCTGCCCAAGAGGCATCAGGTGACCGGGCAGCTCGCGATGATGCTGGTGATGGTCGGCTTTACGTTCACCGGGCTGTACCTGCTCTTCGGTGGCTGATCGGGCGATAATGGCTCCATGCGCGCACTGATCGTCGTCGACGTACAGAAGGACTTCTGCGAGGGGGGATCGCTGGCCGTGACGGGCGGCGCCGAGGTCGGTCGGAAGATCACCGAGCTGCTGAGTCACTCCGCCTACGACCACGTGGTGGCCACGATGGACTGGCACATCGACCCGGGCGCTCACTTCTCCGAAGAGCCGGACTACCAGGACTCCTGGCCACGGCACTGCGAGGTCGGCACACCCGGTGTCGACTTCCACCCGGCGTTCGATCCGTCGGCCGTCGAGGCGGTCTTCCACAAGGGGCACTACTCGGCGGCGTACAGCGGGTTCGAGGGCGCCACCGAGGACGACGGCACGACGCTGGCCGACTGGCTGCGCGCCCGCGACGTCGACACGGTGGACGTGGTCGGCATCGCCACCGACTACTGCGTCAAGGCCACCGCCGCCGACGCCGTCGCCGCCGGCTTCACCACCAGGGTCCTGCTGGACCTGACCGCGGGGGTGTCACCGACGACGACCGCAGAGGCCGTCGAGTCGCTACGGGCCTCCGGCGTCCAGGTGGCCTAGCCGCGGACTTCCCTGGCCGCGGCTACCAGATTCTCCAGCGACTTGGTCACCTCATCGGAGTTGCGCGTCTTCAGCCCGCAGTCCGGATTAACCCAGAGCCGTTCCGCCGGAACGGATTTCAGTGCCTCACGAAGCGAGTCCGCCATCTCCCGAACCCCTGGAACGCGTGGCGAGTGGATGTCGTAGACGCCGGGGCCGACGCTGTTGCCGAACCCCGCCGCGGTGAGGTCGCCGAGAACCTCCATGTGCGAGCGGGCCGCCTCGATCGAGGTGACGTCGGCGTCCAGATCCGCGATCGCCCCGATCACCTCGCCGAACTCGGAGTAGCACAGGTGGGTGTGGATCTGCGTGGCGTCCGCGACGCCCGACGTCGACAGCCGGAAGGCGTCGACCGCCCATTTCAGGTACGCCCCCTTGTCCTTGGTGCGCAGCGGCAGCAGCTCCCGTAGCGCGGGCTCGTCGACCTGGATGATCGCGATGCCCGCCGCCTGCAGGTCGACCGTCTCGTCGCGAATGGCGAGCGCCACCTGTGCGGCGGTGTCGGCCAGCGGTTGGTCGTCGCGGACGAACGACCACGCCAGGATGGTCACCGGGCCCGTCAGCATGCCCTTGACGGGCTTGGTCGTCAGCGACTGCGCGTATTCGATCCACTCGACCGTCATCGGCCGCGGCCGGGCCACGTCGCCGTAGAGGATCGGCGGGCGCACGCACCGGCTGCCGTAGGACTGGACCCAGCCGCGCTGGGTGGCGAAGAACCCGTCGAGCTGCTCGGCGAAGTACTGCACCATGTCGTTGCGTTCGGGTTCCCCGTGCACCAGCACGTCGAGGCCCAGCTTCTCCTGCAGCTCGATGACCGCGGCGATCTCCGCCTTCATCCGCCGCTCGTACTCCGTCCCGTCGATCTCGCCGGACCGCAGTGCGGCGCGCGCGATCCGGATGGCCGACGTCTGCGGGTACGAGCCGATGGTCGTGGTCGGCAGGTTGGGCAGGTGCAGCCGCTCCTGCTGCTCTGCGTGCCGCCGCTCGGCGGGTCCCCTGGTGGTTCCCGACGAGAGGATCGACGAAATGCGTTCGCGCACCTGGCCGTTGTTGAGCCGCGGATCGGCTCGACGCGAGGCAATGGCGGCATTCGATGCGGCCACCTCGTCGGCGATCACCTCGCGGCCGTCGCGCAGACCGCGCGCCAGCGTCACCACCTCGCCGACCTTCTCGGCGCCGAACGCCAGCCAGCTGCGCAGGGCGTCGTCGAGATCGACCTCAACGTCGAGCGAGTACGGCACGTGAAGTGTCGAGCAGGACGTCGACACAGCAACTGTGCCCGCACTTTCCACTACGGTCGCCAACGTGGCGAGCGCCGCTTCGAGATCGGTGCGCCAGACGTTGCGGCCATCGACCACGCCGGCGACCACCGTCTTGCCCGCCAGCTCCGGCACCGCCGCAAGGCCGTTCAGGCTCCCCGCGACCAGATCGACGCCGATCGCCTCGACCGGCGTGCGCGCGAGCGCAGGCAGGGCGTCGGTCAGCTCGCCGAAGTAGGTCGCGACGAACAGCGCGGGCCGCCGCTTCAGGTCACCGAGCAACCGGTAGGTGCGCTGCGCCAGCTCGGCGGCGTTGTCGACGATGTCGGTGACGAGCACCGGCTCGTCGAGCTGGACCCAGTCCACGCCGTGGGAGGCGAGCAGGTCGAGCAGGTCGGCGTATACGGCGACGAGCTCGTCGAGTCGCCCGATCGGCGGCCCTGCGCCGTCCACCGCCTTGCTCAGGGCCAGGAACGTGATGGGCCCGACGATCACCGGTCGCGCCGGAATGCCCTGCGCGCGAGCCTCTTCCAGCTCACCAAGCACCTTGGTGGGGTCGAGTGCGAACCGGGTGTCGGGGCCGATCTCCGGCACCAGATAGTGGTAGTTGGTGTCGAACCACTTGGTCATCTCCAGCGGCGCCACGTCGTCGTTGCCGCGGGCGGCGGTGAAGTAGCGGTCGAGTTCATCGGCGATCTGCGTGACCCGGGACGGTAGGGCACCCACCAGAACTGCAGTGTCGAGGACCTGGTCGTAGTACGAGAAGGTGTTCACCGGGACGGAGTCCAGCCCGGCGTCGACGAGTTGGCGCCAGGTATCGCGGCGGATGGTCGCGGCGACGGATTCGAGTTCGGCGCGCTCGATGCGGCCTGCCCAGTACTTCTCGACGGCCCGCTTGAGTTCGCGGTTGGGGCCGATGCGCGGGGATCCGATGATGGTGGTGGTGAACGGCCTTGCGTCAGTCATGGGCGTGTCCTTCACTGCAGCGGGATGGTCACCGCCAGCGGACGTCGAACCGAGTGCGGTCACCCACTGGTGTAACCGCTTCGGTCGCCGCCCATTCCACGAGGCGATGAACCACCGGGCGCGGCGCGCCCGGTGCGGCTGGCAGGTCTTCGGACTCGCAGGCACGCACGAGGCTTCGTGCACCTAATGGCCGTCGCTTCCCAGCGCATCGCTGCGCCAGTGCTGATGACGGCGGTCGTTCCTGCATACCGCTGCGGGACAGTCCCGGATTCTCACCGGCTTCCCTCTTGCGATGTCGGCTCACGCCGACAAACCAGCTGCGAGCGCGAGCCTACTCCCGCGCCCCCACGCGATTTGTGTGCATCTAGCGGTGGTGAGCACCGGTCAACGCACACAAACCGCGGGGCCGGGAACCGTTTGGGGGTATGTGCCGTCGAAAGCGACGTGATCGATCAACTCTTGCGCCAGCACGATGGCGTCCTCACCCTCGCACAGGCCAACCGGGTTGGGATCAGCCAGGACGCCGTCAACCGGCGGGTGCGATCGGGGCGTTGGCTGCGCTGCGCCCCCGGCGTCTACTTCGTCGACGACCGGCCGTTCACGGACGCCGCACGCATCCGCGCCGCGGTGTGGGGTCTGGGATCCGAAGCGGTTGCGAGCGGCCTGACGGCCGCTTGGTGGCACGGCGTTACGAAATACGCTCCAACGCTGGTGGAGGTCACGGTGCCCCGAGATGCGCATCGCGCCAAGCGTGACGGCGTCCGGACTCGACGCCGCGATCTGAGCCGGGCGGACGTCGTCGAGCAAAGAGACCTGCGAGTCACGGAACTGGGTCTGACGGTCGTCGAGGCCGCGACCCGACGCGGCGGTGGTGTCAACATCCTGGACACGGCACTTCAACGGCACACCGATCTGACTCGGTTGTGGCGGGCACATCTGCGCAACAAGGGCCGCCATGGTTCACCCGCAGCACGCCGACTACTACAGGCGGCGGACGACGGGGCGCGGTCGGCCGCCGAACGTCTGCTCGTCAAATTGCTGAAACAGGCGGGCATCACTGGCTGGGTGGCGAACCTTGCCGTTGGTAAAGACGTCGTCGATGTTGCGTTCTCGTCAAGCAAGGTCGCGGTTGAAGCCGACGGGTTCGCGTTCCATTCCGATGCGGAGACCTTCCGCAAGGACCGTGTGCGACAGAACCGCTTGATTCTGCTTGGTTGGCAGGTACTCCGCTTCACCTGGCTAGACCTCACGGAGTACCCAGAACGGGTCATTGCCGAGATCCGTCGCGCGACTTGCGGTGTTTGACCGGCGGTGAGCACCGGTGAACGCACACAAATCGCGGGGGGTCAGGGCCGGGGCGCGGGGGGCCAGGGCCGGGTGGGGTCGACGGGCCTCCCTGTCCACCGCGGCGGGCGGTCGGCCAGGTGGGCACGCACGCCCTCCTTCGCGTCGTCGTGGGCCATCAGCGCGAGAT
>NZ_JBOGDD010000826.1:0-2998 GCF_050701675.1 Mycobacterium sp.
CCCATCGGAACCCTTACCGCCGTCGTCACCTTCGCCCTGTCAAGGTATGTACCGTTGGTCGATCCTAGGTCCTCGACGTACCATTCGGACCCCCGTGGCGACAGCCGCGCGTGCCGTGTCGACGCATAGTCGTCGGTCAGCACCAGAGTCGAGTCGTCGGCTCGCCCGATCAGCACGGGCTGGCTGCCCAACTGAATTCGAGTGCCGGCAAGGGCGCCGTCGGTGACGATCAGCTGGTGCGGAGTGTTGCGGCGCTGTCCGCGGCTGGGCAGCAGGGTCCCGCGCAGCGCGAGGCCCCGTCGCACCATGACCGCACCGGTGGGGGCGTAGATGTCGGTGCGGAGGATGCGCAGCACCGACCAGATGAAGAGCCAGAGGAGCAGCAGGAAACCGACGCGCGTCAGCTGCAGCACTATCCCCTGCATCTGACGTCCTCTCCGTGACCGTCCCGATATCGCCGCTTCGGCGCCTCGGCACCGTTTTCCGGGCTGCGTCGCGACCGACCACCGGCCTGCTCAGCCGCCGTCGGCAACGTCACGATACTTGGGCCGGTGACGGACGGGGGGGCGAAGCATCGGCGTGGCCCCCAGCCGTCACCAGCCAGCGCCCTCAGTGAACGCGGACGATGATCTCGGAGTGGCCAAGACGGATCGTGTCACCGTCGGCCAACTGCCATTCCTGAACCGGCGCGTTGTTGACGGTGGTGCCGTTCGTCGAGTTCAGATCGGACAGCAGGGCGACCTGCCCGTCCCACCGGATCTCGAGGTGACGGCGTGAGACGCCGGTGTCGGGCAGCCGGAACTGGGCGTCCTGACCGCGGCCGATGACGTTGGCGCCTTCGCGGAGCTGATAGGTGCGCCCACTGCCGTCGTCCAGCTGCAGCGTCACGTTCGTGGCGCCGACGCCGTAGCCGGAGCCGTAGCCTGCTACGGGAGCCGCGGCAGGCGGTTGACCGTACTCGTACCCGGCGGGTTGCCCGTATCCGGCATCGGCCGGCTGGCCGTAACCCGCATCGGAGTAGCCCTGGGGCGCGGCAGGGTCGCCGTAACGGCCGTAGTCGGGCTGACCGTAGTCCGGCCTGCCGTACGTCTGGGCGCCGTAGCCACCGCCTTCGGCGTAACCGCCCTGATCGGGGTAGCCGCCCTGGTCGGGATAGCTGCCGCCGTCTGGGTAGCCACCCTGGTCGGGGTACGCCGGTCGCGGAGGTTCGGGACGGGCCTCTGGGCGGCCGTACTCCTCGGAGCGAGGAGGTGCCGGCGGGCGCCCGTAGTCGTAGCCACCCTGCTCGGGCTGCCCGTAGCCGGCGGGGGCGCCTGCGGGTGGGCCGTATCCGGCGGGCGGCGGCGGGCGGTAGCCCTGGTCGGGGTAACCGCCCCCGGAGGGGGGCCCGTACCCGGCTGGGGGCCGCTGCTCGTAGGACGGCGGGGGATAGCCCTGATCGGGGTAGCCGCCGCGCTCGGGGTAGCCGCCCTGGTCGGGATGACCGCCGGCAGGCGCAGGGGGTTGCCCCGGGCCGGCCTGATCCGGCGGGTAGGGCGCGCGGCCCTCTTCGCCCTGCCGGCCATAGTCGTAGTACTCGTCGCCTGGCTGCCCTTGTCCATGGCCGCCGCGGTGTGTCGGGTTGTCGGTCATTGGTGGAACTCCTGGTTCTGCGGTGTGCGCACGGTCTGGTGGTGCAGGGGCGGTTTCGCCGCTGGTCGTGTCGGGGTTGACCGTTCCACGGGTGCGAAACTGGCCTGTGTGCAACTGCGGTGACGCTTCGAATCCAACGACCACATCACCATACGTTTGCCACCCTTCGTCACGGATGTATCCCTTCAGGTGTCGGGCAAAAGTCGTCGGAGTGAGGTCGGGGTCCGTGCGGACCTTGTGAAAGTCGGATGCACTGAGGGTAATGACGTAGTCGTTTGGGGCCAAAATACGGCCACCGCCAACGTCGCGTACCCCGGCCTCCGCTTCGCGCTGAAGGATGGCCTCGACCTCCTGCGGGACGATCGAGCCTCCGAATACCCTCGCGAAGGTGTTACCGACGGTCGACTCGAGTTTGCGTTCGAAGCGATCGACGAGTCCCATATCACCGCCTGCCTCGCTGTTCGTCGTCGTGGGTTGCGCCCGGCACCACCCGCAGCCTGCGTGTCGCGAGCCCCAGTGCCTCTATGCATGGTATCGGCCATGGGCGCAGGAACGGGAACAACGGATCTCTGAGAATCGGATCGCGCCAGGTCAGGGCGCTCCGCTGCGTTGCGCATCGGCTCAACTGCGCGGTTGGGGAGTGCAGCGTTGTGCGTGATAGTCTCTCCCGGTTGTTGGGGCGAGTGGCGGAATGGCAGACGCGCTGGCTTCAGGTGCCAGTGTCCTTCGGGACGTGGGGGTTCAAGTCCCCCTTCGCCCACAATGAGGAGTTCTACGAACTCCAGGCACAAAGGTCACGAACTCGAAAGAGGTCGTGACCTTTGTGTTTGGTGGGGCAGACGTACTGGATGGTGCCGGTTGTGGCGTTGCGGGACTTTGTGGCGCGAATCCCCAGCGAGATCGTTGGTCAGTCCGGCAAGGTCCGCTCCCCCGCATCGCAACCCCGGCCGTTCGACACAGGTTCGGAACCCAGACGTCCTTGGCCGAGTCAAGCCCGTTGCCATGCGATGATCCGCGGAAAGATGGGCGTTGGCGCCCGTAGTTGTTTCAATTATGCGCTGCGGAGGCACCGCCGTATGCGGAGGCAGGGGATCGTTCGTGGGCGTACGCATCGAACCGAGAGAACGGAACTTGGTTGAAGACGACTGACCTCGCCAAAGTGCGCAATACGTTGTGGGCCGCTGCTGACGAGTTGCGAGCGAACTCGAAGTTGACGCCGGTCCAGTATCGCAATCCAGTACTCGGCTTGGTGTTCCTCGCCTACGCGGAGAACCGTTTCGAGGCCGTCCGAGGTGAGGTCGAGTCGAAGGCGTCCGCTCGGAACCCCGCGGCGCACGCTGACTATAAGGCCAAGTCCGTGTTGTAC
>NZ_JBOGDD010000827.1:0-5526 GCF_050701675.1 Mycobacterium sp.
ATCCTGTTCGGCACCCTGTTCGCGACCGACGCCACCGCCCTGGACAGTCGCCTGAACGCCCTAGCCGACACCGTCTGCCCCGCCGACCCCCGGACCAAGGACCAACGCCGCTCCGACGCGATGGGCGCCCTGTCCCACGGCGCGGACCGACTGATCTGCCTGTGCGACACCACCGACTGCCCCTCCGGTGAGATCCCACCCTCGACCGGGGTGGTCATCTACGTCGTGGCCCACCAAGACACCATCAGCGGACCCCCCATTCCCGACACACTCAACGATCCCAACGGACCCAATGGACCTGACGCGCCTGAGGATTCACCAGTCGCCGACGGCGCCAACGATTCCGACGATCACGACGATCACGCGGCCCCCGATGACGCCGGTTCCGCCGATGGTCCCCAAGATCCCGATGGACCCGACGCGCCCGAGGATTCACCAGTCGCCGACGGCGCCAACGATTCCACCGACTCACCAGCCCCCGACGAGGCTGACAGCCCCGACGATCACGACGATCACACAATCCTCGACGATGCCGGTTCCGCCGACGATGCCGACAGGGCTGCCTGCGACCGCACCACCAACGACCACACCGCCGACGAGTGCGCTGGCCTCGACGGGCTTCCGCCCCCGTTGTTCTCCAAACCATTGCACGAGTTGACCTGGGCCGACCTCGCGCATCCCGATCCCGGCCCGCAGGCCACCATCCGACCCGCCGCCATGATGGGCGGGCAGTTCCTACCCGGCAGCATCGCGCGCCGCGCCGCCCTCAATGCCACCCTCTCGGTGATCATCCACCCCGGCCAAGCCCCACCCGAAACCCACTACACGCCGTCGAAGAAACTGGCCGAGTTCGTCCGCTCCCGGGATATGACGTGTCGCTTCCCCGGGTGCAAGGAACCTGCCACCAACTGCGACTTGGATCATACGATTCCGTGGCCGTACGGCCCGACGCAGGCCACCAACCTCAAGTGCCTTTGCCGAAAACACCACTTGCTCAAGACTTTCTGGGCCGGGAACCCCGGCTGGCGGGACCGACAACTCCCCGATGGCACTGTCATCTGGACCGCACCGGACGGGCGGACTCACGTCACCACGCCGGGGAGTCGGCTGCTGTTCCCCGAACTGTGCCAACCCACTGCAGAGGTCAGCCCCATCGACGTGCCCGCCCGGCCGGCTCACACCGCAGGGTTGAAGATGCCGCGCCGCAGAACCACCCGAACTCAAGACCGAGCCCGCCGCATCCACGACGAACGCACACTCAACGCCGCTGCCGCAGAGGCACCCGCAGCGCGCAGGTCCCAGCACAACACCGTCGTCACTGCAGAAATGTAACGGTTTCCGACAACGGAGCTCGGGGGATGTACGGCTGCCGCGATGCCAGGTCGATGTATCCAATCGACATGCCGCAATACAAAATTCGCTGCGACGGTGGTGCAATGACCTCGGCGACACTGCGATGGTATTCGGCCCAGGCGATTTGAGGGCAGCTGTGTAGCCCCTCTGATCGCAGCAACAGCATCACCGTCTGCAAATACATCCCCGCATCTCCCCACTGGGGTGGTGGCATATCGCGGTCCAGATAGCAGAACAGAACCGTGGAGGCGCCGAAACCCTTCCAGTTGCCTGCGCGGACCCGCGCACGAGCGACCAGATCATCGTGACCAATTCCCAAAGCGCCGTAGCGGCGTTGCCCGAAGTCCTCCAAGCGTTCCCGATACGGACGACCCAGCGGCGCGGGATATGTCTGGACCTCCAGCGCATCCCCCCGATCTCCGGCAGCCACTCGCACCGCGATTCGCTCCTTTAGCTCGGAGAGTCGCTCGCCACCGAGCACATAGACATGCCACGGCTGAAGATTCCCACCTGACGGGGCCCTCGAAGGTGCCGTCAGGACCCGCGACAGAAGGTCTCGATCCACCGGACGGTCAACGAACTCCCGGACCGACTGTCTGGAAGCCACCGCGTCGTATACGTCCATGTCGGCAATCGTATGACGACCACCTACCTGCCTTGCATAGTCAGGGGTGACTGTTCGGGAACCGTTTACACGTCAAGGGGTTTCAGCTCATGCCTGCAGAAAGGTGTCGCGTACGCATTGCCGCAACCAACGGTGGGCTGCGTCGGCGTCGTATCGCGGATGCCACGCCATGCTCAACTCCAACGTAGGCAGGTCCAAGGGAATGTCGAAGGTGCTCAGTCCGAGGGCATCGACGGCACCTCGGGTGATCGCACGGGCCGTGATGCCCACCAGGTCGCTGTTCTGCACCAGCTGCAGTGCCCCCAAAGCGCTGGGCGTGCAGACTGCCACCCGGCGACGGAGCCCGTGCTCGGCGAGCAGGTCGTCGATCGGCCCGGTGAGTCGCCCGCGGCGCGAGGACACGACGTGCTCCGCAGCGGCGAAGCGCTGCAGCGTGATCCGCTTGGTCGTCAGTTCGTGGCCCACCCGCACCACGCCCACCATCCGGTCGGAGAACACCGGTTCGATGTGCGTTTCCGGATGCGTGCGGCGCATCTGCCCGAGTTCGAGGTCAACACTCCCGTCCCGCAACGCCTCGGTGTCTTCGTGGCTCTCGCCGACGAAGCGCAACGTGACCCCTGGCGCTTCACCGAGAATCCGTGACACCAGCCGAGAACCGATCGTGCTGGACAACAGATCGCCGATCTGCACCGAGAAGGTTCGCCGCAGCATCGCCGGATCGGGGTTTTCGACCGGGCTCAAGAGTCGGCGGCCCTGCTCGACCAGCTCGTGCACCCGGCTCTGCATCGCGATTGCCCGTGGGGTCGGCACCATTACGCGGCCGGCTCGCACCAGGATCGGGTCGTCGAGGATGCGCCGCAGCTTGGCCAGCGTGCGGCTCATCGCCGGGGCCGAGGTGTGCAGCCGTAACGCGGCACCGCCGACGCTGCCCTCGTCGAGCAGTGCGTCGAGCGCAACGAACAGGTTGAGATCGATGCTTGATTCCATTCTGGATAACCATTCCTTACCAAACATGCACTGGACGGCAACTGTCGTCGAGCATAGCTTGGCTGTCATCACTACGAAGAAAGGTCACACCATGACGTCAACCCTGCACTCAGAACCCGTATCCGCTGTGCTGCAACGGTTGTTGACTGCCGAGGAGCAGCACGACCCACAGGAGTTCGCCGAAACCGGAGTGGACGGGTTCCCCGCGCACCTCGACGCCGCCCAGCGGGCCGAGCTCTTCAAGAACGTCTACATGTCCGTGTCCTCGACCGCCGGCGAGCTGCTGTATCTCCTCGCCCGAGCGACCGGTGCCCGCACCGTCGTCGAGTACGGGACGTCATTCGGCGTCTCGACGATCTATCTGGCCAGCGCAGTGCGGGACAACGGCGGCGGCACGGTCATCGGCACCGAGCTGCAGCCCGAAAAGGCCGCTACGGCGCAGAAGAACTTCGTCGACGCGGGTGTAGCCGACCTCATCGAGTTGCGCGTCGGTGACGCTCGCTCGACGCTGGCCGACGTGCCGGGCGAGATCGATTTGGTGCTGCTGGACGGTTGGCCGGATCTGGCGCTCCCGGTGCTGCGGCTCCTCGAGCCCTCGCTGCGGCCAGGTTCTCTGATCCTGGTCGACGACGTGGACATGGACTTCGGCAGCGACGTACACGGCCCGCTGCTGGCCTACCTGGGCGAACCCTCCAACGGGTACCTCGCGATCAAGCTCCCGATGGGGGACGGCGTTCAGGCTTGCGTTCGACTCTCCTGACCGTCGTCGCGCACGCCCTTGTAGATGCCCCTGCGGACGATCATCGGCTGCAGGATCCGGTCGATCGACCACGCCGGGAACCGGAACGCGTGGCCGCTGGGGGCGAAGATCTCCAGGCCGTCGGACTGCGCACCCACCACCGAACCCCAGCGCCGTTTCGGCGCGGTGTACGTGCGCAGCGGCTTGGCATCGAAGTGCGCGCGCACGTTGTGGGCGACGACGCCGTCCGCGCGGTTGCGGGCCGAGCTGCGCAGCGGGTCGGTGGCGGCGACGTCTCCGACCGCGAACACGCCCGCGTGTCCAGGCACTCGCAGGTCCGCTCCGACGCGGACGAAGCCGTGCTCGTCGAGCACCTCCGGCGGCAGCCAGTCGGTGTTGGGTCTGACCCGCCCGACGGCCCACAGCACGGCATCCGCCGACGCCGGGCTCTGCCCGGTGCTCCAATGCACTGGCCCGGCGGTGATCTCGTCACAGGCGAAGCCGTCGGGAACTACCGCGCGGTGCCCATCGTGCAGACCTACGCCGAGATCGGTCAGCCGGCGCCTGATGCGGCCCCAGATTCTCGGGTGGTGCGAGGGCAGCGGACGTTCACCCGGGTAGTAGAGGTCGACACGCTTGTCCGGCCAGGTCGCCGCGAGATTGGCGGCGCTGCTGACCGCTGCGGCGCCGCCACCGACGACGATGACGGAACCGGCGGAGGCCAGCCGGTCGTGCGCAACGCGAAGGTCGGCTCCGACGTCGTCACCGGACTGAAGGGTCGGCCGACGCCAGAAACCGTTGGCCACGCCGGTCGAGATGACGAGGGCGTCGTAGTCCTCCTCCTGGGTCGTGCCGTCGTCGAGCTGAACGACGACCCGATGCGCGGCGAGGTCGAGACCGGCGAGGGTGCCGTGGACGGTGCGCACGCGGTCGAGGCCGCGAAACCTGTCGAAGGGGATCCAGTAGTCGCGCGCCCAGTCGTCGGGGCGGCTGAGCCGGATGCCCAACTCCTGACCGCTCACCAATGCGGTCTTGACCGAGATGCCGACGACGTCGACGTGGCGCGCCAGCCGGATCGCCGTCAGGATGCCACTGTCGCCGAGGCCCGCGATCACGACGCGTCTGCGGCTCACGACGCGGCCCTGCGGGGCGGCCACGGAACGAAGCGCGACACCCGGCCGACGACGTCCTGGTACGCAGGCCGCCGCTGCAGGCTGCGCTTCTCCATCATCGGGATGCTGGCACCGAGGAACAGCGCCAGGATGGCCACCGCTCCGATGACCAACCACCACGCATCGGCGGGCGCCGCCGCGATGCCGAACAGTGCGAGGGCGAACCAGAAGCTGAACTCCCCGAAGTAGTTCGGATGCCGCGACCAGCTCCACAGCCCACGGTCCATCACGTCGCCAGGCCGACGGTCCCTGACGAACCGGTGCATCTGAACGTCGGCGACGAGTTCGAGAGCGACCGCCGCGAGACCGATGACGAACGCCACCAACGCAAGCCACCCGAGACCGTCGCCAGGACGCGTCACCGCCACGTACACCGGCACCATGCCAAGGAAGACCTGCGCGGTCGGGATCAGGTGGATCGCGACCAGGTCGGCGCCGAACTCCCAGCGGCCGGCCCGCTCCTTGAACATCGGATAGCGCCAGTCCTCGTGGTGCAGGCCGGGAAACGCGTAGACCCAGTTCCCCGTCAGGCGGATCGCCCACAGCACGACCACGATCGCCACCAGCCAGCAGCGCAGTTGGTCGACACCCGGCCCGGCCTGGCTCCACCAGTAGAAGAGCAGCAGCGGCGGGGCGACGCTCCAGTAGGC
>NZ_JBOGDD010000828.1:0-1901 GCF_050701675.1 Mycobacterium sp.
GCTGAAAGCCGTCGGGTTGGCGGACCCTCCGGTTGTAGTCCGTACAGCCGGGAACAACCGCGGCGATCGCATCGCGGACACGGTCGTAATCGGCCGGGAACGTCTCCCACGGCACCGGGTGGTCCTCACCCAGCACGGCCCGGGCCAGCTGGGAGACGATGGCGACTTCGCTTCGCACCTCCGGTCCCGGCGGCTGCAGGCTGCCGCGGGACAGGTGCACCATCGACATCGAATCCTCAACGGAGACCTGCTGTTTGGCGCCTGACTGCAAGTCCTTGTCGGTACGGCCGAGTGACGGCAGGATCAGCGCCGTGGTGCCGTGCACGACGTGGCTGCGGTTCAGTTTGGTCGACACCTGCACGGTGAGCGAGCAGCTGCGCAGCGAAGCCTCGGTGACGTCGGTGTCCGGCGTCGCCAGCGCGAAGTTGCCGCCCATTCCGATGAATACCGATGCGCGCCGATCACGCATGGCGCGGATGGCGTCGACGGTGTCCATCCCGTGCTTGCGCGGGCTGACGATGCCGAACTCGGTGTCGAGTGCCGCCAGGAACTCCTCGGGCATCTTCTCCCAGATCCCCATGGTGCGGTCACCCTGCACGTTGGAGTGACCGCGCACCGGGCACACTCCCGCACCGGGCTTGCCGATCATGCCGCGCATCAGCAGCAGGTTGGTGAGCTCGGAGATCATCGGGACCGCGTGACGGTGCTGCGTGAGGCCCATCGCCCAGCACGCGATCGTGCGGTCCGAGGAGATGAACATCTGCGCCACCCGCTCGAGCTGCTCGCGGTCGATTCCGGTGGCCTCGAGAACGGTGTCGATGTCGACCGCGCGAGCCTGTGCCTCCCACGCCTCGAAGTTCGCGCAGTGTTCGGCGATGAAGTCGCGGTCGACCACGGTGCCCGGCGCGCGATCGTCGGCCTCGAGGAGCAGCCTGCCCAGCCCGGCGAACAGGGCCATGTCGCCGCCGAGTCGGATCTGCACGAACTCGTCGGCGATGCCGATGCCGTGGCCGATGACGCCGTGCACCTTCTGCGGGTCCTTGAACCGCATCAGACCGGCTTCGGGTAGCGGGTTGATCGCGATGATCTTCGCGCCGTTCGCCTTGGCCTTCTCCAACACCGACAGCATGCGGGGATGGTTGGTGCCGGGGTTCTGCCCGGCGATGACGATGAGGTCGGCGTCTTCGAGGTCTTCGACGGTCACCGAACCCTTGCCGATGCCGATCGACTCGGTCAGAGACGTTCCGGACGACTCGTGGCACATGTTCGAGCAGTCCGGCAGGTTGTTGGTTCCGAAGCTTCGCACCAGCAACTGGTAGAGGAAGGCAGCCTCGTTGCTGGTGCGGCCTGACGTGTAGAAGACCGCTTCGTCGGGGCTGTCCAGCGCATTCAGATGCTGCGCGATCACGTGGTACGCGTGGTCCCAGCTGATCGGTTCGTAGTGGTCTCGGGTTGGATCTGAGCCGGCGCGCAGCACCATGGGGTGGGTCAGGCGGCCCTGCTGGCTCAGCCAGTACTCGGGGCGCTCGGCCAGGTCGGCAATGGAGTGTCGGGCGAAGAACTCCGGCGTGACCACGCGCTTGGTGCCCTCTTCGGCGACCGCCTTGGCACCGTTCTCGCAGAACTCGGCGAACTTGCGGCCACCGTGCTCCTCGGGCCACGCACAGCCTGGGCAGTCGAATCCCTTGCGCTGGTTGAGCCGGACCAGCGCCGCGGCCGTGCGCAACGGACCCATCGACGTCACGCCGCGCTGCAGCGAGACCATCACCGCCTTCACCCCGGCGGCCTCGTGCTCCGCGCCGGTCGTGACGACGTCGTGCTCGTCGTACTTCACCGCGATGTCGTGCGTGACGTCACGACCAGTCATTCGACGCCGGATTCCCATGTTTCCAATCTAGGCC
>NZ_JBOGDD010000829.1:0-6836 GCF_050701675.1 Mycobacterium sp.
CACCTACTACGAGCGCATCGAGCCGGTCGCGGAGTCCTCCCCCAACGACCTCGACCCGCGCATCGACCTCCGCGAGGCAGACCTCGAGCCCGGCCAGAAGTGGACCGGTTTCCACGCACTGGAGAAGCAGCTGTGGGTGACGGGCCTGCAGCCCGACGCCAACGCGCTCGCCGACCAGCTGGCCGCGGACGTCAAGGAACTCAACGACGGCGTCAAGGCGCCCGACTTCACCATCGACTCCACCCAGATCGCCGGTGGCGCACAGGGTCTGCTCGACGAGATCGCGTCGAGCAAGATCAGCGGTGAAGAGGACATCTTCAGCCACGCCGACCTGTGGGACTTCGAGGCCAACCTGCAGGGTTCGCAGACCGCGGTGGCCTCGGTCCGGCCGATCCTCGACGAGCGCAACCCCGACCTCGGCAAGAAGGTCGACCAGCGCTTCGCGGAGTCCGAAGCCGAGTTGGCGAAGTACCGCAGCGGTGACGGGTTCGTCCTGTACGACACGGTCACCGAGCCGCAGCGCCAAGAGCTCTCGCGCTCGATCGACGCATTGAGCAAGGAGGTCAGCCAGGTGCAGGGTGTCATTGCAGGTCAGTAGCGATGCCGGACAGTAACGATCCCGGTCTAGTGCCGGAAGGAACCCCCGCCGAATCGGACTCGGCGCGTGCAGGACTCACGCGCCGCAAGCTGTTCGGTGCGGCGGGGGTGACGGCGGCCGTGGTCGGCGCGGCCAGTGCGGGTGCGCTGGCCGGCCGGGCCTCGGCCGCGAGTTCCTCGGACGTCGAGCTGCAGAGTGCGGTTCCGTTCCGCGGGGAGCGCCAGGCCGGCATCATCACCGCGGCTCAGGACCGGATGCACTTCTGCTCCTTCGACATCACCACCGACGACCGCGACGAGGTCGTGGCCATGTTGAAGCAGTGGACCGACATGGCCGAGCGGATGACGCTCGCCGAAGAGGCCGTCAAGGACGGCGCCGTCGGGCTCAATCCGTATGCGCCACCGGCGGACACCGGCGAGGCTCTCGGCCTGCCCGCCTCCCAGCTGACCCTGACCATCGGCTTCGGCCCGTCGTTCTTCCTCGAGGACGGCAAGGACCGGTTCGGCATCGCCGACAAGCGCCCCGAGGCACTGATCGACCTGCCCAAGTTCGCAGGCGAGACGATGGACCCGGGCAGGAGCCACGGTGACATCTGCGTGCAGGCCTGCGCCAACGATCCGCAGGTCGCCGTGCACGCCATCCGCAACCTCGCCCGCGTCGCGTTCGGCACCGCCGCCGTGCGCTACTCCCAGCTCGGCTTCGGCCGCACCTCCTCGACCACACGCGGACAGTCGACACCACGAAACCTGTTCGGGTTCAAGGACGGAACCAGCAATCTCAAGGCCGAGGACACCGGCGCCCTCAACGACCACGTCTGGGTGGCCGACGGCGACGGCCCGGCGTGGCTGACGGGCGGCACCTACCTGGTGACCCGCCGCATCCGGATGCGCATCGAGAACTGGGACCACACCACGCTCCTGGAGCAGGAGCGGGTCATCGGACGCCTGAAGGGCACCGGCGCACCGATCGGGTACGCCGACGAGTTCGACGCCCTCGACTTCACCACCAAGAGCTCCAAGGGCACGCCACTGATCGACGTGGACGCCCACGTCCGGCTCGCCTCCGCCGAGAATCTCGGCGGCATCGAAATCCTGCGCCGTGGCTACAACTTCACCGACGGCAGTGACGGTTTCGGCCACCTCGACGCCGGGCTGTTCTTCATCGCCTTCGTCCGCAATCCCGTCACGCAGTTCATCCCGATGCAGATGGAGCTGTCGCGGCGCGATGCGCTCAACGAGTACATCACCCACACGGGCACGGCATTGTTCGCGTGCCCGCCGGGATTGCGCGACGGCGACCCGTCGGCCTACTGGGGTTCGACGCTGCTGTCCTGATCGACGCTGTCCTCATCGACGACGTCCAGCTCATCAGCCGCCTCGTCGACGCCTTCGGACTGCGGATCGGGCTCCTCGACAACGGCTTCCAGAGCCTCATCGTCATCGGCCTCAACCGGCTCGGCTGGGTCCTCGTCGACATCGGGCTTCTCGTCGCACCGCTCATCGGTCGGCCAGTGCGCGCGCCACTCGTCCTCGGTCACCACGCCGAGCGGGGCGGAGTCGAACTCCTGCGGAACCTCGGGGTTCCGACGGCTGGCGATGATGTTCTGCTCGACCTTGCGAACGGTGTCCATGAACTCCAAGGTCCGTGTGCGCAAACCGTTCTCGGCGTCACCGCCGAGCGCAACCCCGATGGTCAGCAGGCTCTCTGGGATCAGGTCAGCTGGCAGCCCCGCCGCAGTGACGCGTTCGTAGACCTTCTGCGTCAGCGCCAATGCGGGCTGGGCGGTCGGCACGTCCTCGACAGTGGAGACGCGCGCCTTCACCGAGCTCTCGGTGGCCTTGCGCTCCTCCCACTGGGCCAGCTGCTCCTCGAGCGAAATCGCTTCGCCGGCAAGGACGGCCGGGACCCGGTTGCCGAGCTTGCGCACCAGCGCGTCCGCCACGTCGTCGATGTCGAACGGTAGCTCCAGCGCATCCTCGGCGATGCGCGCGTGAAACAGCACCTGTAGCAACACGTCTCCGAGCTCTTCGCGCACCTCGTCGGAGTTGCCGCCTCGGACCGCGTCGAACAGCTCGTAGGTCTCCTCGAGCAGATACCGCCGAAGCGAATCGTGAGTCTGCTCGCCCTCCCACGGCCCCGAGGTCCGCAGCGTGTCCATGATCGCGACCGCGTCGATCAGTCGCTCACCGGGACGCGGGGCAGGCACGGAGATCAACGTCGCGCCCGCGGCCAGTCGCGCCTTCACCATCGGGTGGTTCGGGTCCGACGACAACAGCACCGGGGCGTCCTCACCCGTGTACGCGGGCCGTGACGCGGGCAGCGACCACGGCACCTTGACGGGCATCTCCTCGGTGTACTGCACGTCGCCGACGAGCAGCGCGATGGCCTCCACGGGCACCAGCGAAGGGCGGCGTGGATCCACCAGAACGACGGTCATCGCGATTGTCGCCACTCAGTCATGCGCTACCTCCGACGTTGGTTATATCAACATCTGATTGAGGTTTACCATCCAGCGCCAGCAGCAAACCAGCCACCACGCGCAGTAGTTCGGCGTCGCGCACCCGCGGCGCCCCGACGCCGCCGGTGACCCGCGGGATCGGAATGGTGATGGTCGACGTGGTCGCCCGATAGGTCGCCGAGGGATACATCCGCTTGAGCCGAAGTTGCTGGGAGTCGAGCAACGTCAGCGGAGTGACCCGGATCGAGGACGCCGACGCCGCCGTCACCTCGGTGACCCCGTACTCGCGGCACAGCAGGCGAAGGCGGGCGACTGCCACCAGGCGCAGCGCAGGCTCCGGCAATGGCCCGTACCGGTCGACGAGCTCGTCAACGACCGAGCTCACGGCACCGTCGTCCGATGCCGCGGCCAGCCGTCGGTAGCCCTCCAACCGCAGCCTGTCGCTGCCGATGTACTCCGGCGGCAGGTGTGCGTCGACCGGCAGATCGATGCGCACGTCCTTGGGTTCCTCGACGGCCGCAACGGTTTTGCCGTCGACCACTGCCCGGTAGGCCTCGACCGCCTCACCCACCAGGCGCACGTACAGGTCGAAGCCAACCCCCGCGACGTGGCCGGACTGCTCGGCGCCGAGCACGTTTCCGGCGCCGCGGATCTCGAGATCCTTCATCGCGACCGCCATGCCCGCGCCGAGCTCGTTGTTCTGCGCGATGGTCGCGAGCCGGTCGTACGCCGTCTCCGTCAGCGGCACCTCGGGCGGGTAAAGGAAGTACGCGTAGCCACGTTCGCGGCTGCGGCCGACGCGGCCCCGCAACTGATGTAGCTGCGAAAGGCCGAACGTGTCGGCGCGCTCGACGATGAGGGTGTTGGCATTCGAGATGTCCAGTCCGGTCTCGACGATCGTGGTGCACACCAGGATGTCGTACTCGCGGTTCCAGAACCCCTCGACTGTGCGTTCCAACACCTCCTCCGCCATCTGGCCGTGCGCCACGACGACCCTGGCCTCTGGCACCAGCTCCCTGACCTTGGCGGCGGCGGCATCGATGGTGCGGACCCGGTTGTGGATGTAGAAGGCCTGTCCGTCGCGCAGCAGCTCGCGGCGCAGCGCCGCGGCCACCTGCTTCTCGTCGTGCGGGCCGACGTAGGTGAGCACCGGGAACCGCTCCTCGGGCGGCGTGAGGATCGTCGACATCTCCCGGATGCCCGCCAGGCTCATCTCCAGGGTCCGCGGGATGGGCGTTGCACTCATCGTCAGCACGTCGACGTGGGTGCGCATCGACTTGATGTGCTCCTTGTGCTCGACACCGAACCGCTGCTCCTCGTCGACCACGACGAGGCCGAGGTCCTTCCACGTCACGCCGGTCTGCAGCAGCCGGTGCGTGCCGATGACGATGTCGACCGAACCGTCCTTCATGCCCTCGAGCGCCTTGCGGGAGTCCGCAGGGTCGGTGAACCGCGACAGCCCTTTGACCGTCACCGGGAACCCCGCCATGCGCTGGCCGAACGTCTGGAGGTGTTGATCGGCGAGCAGCGTGGTGGGCACCAGAATGGCGACCTGCTTGCCCGCCTGCACCGCCTTGAAGGCCGCCCGCACCGCGATCTCGGTCTTGCCGTATCCCACGTCACCGCAGATCACCCTGTCCATCGGCATGGGCTTCTCCATGTCCGACTTGACCTCGGTGATGGCGGTCAGCTGATCGACGGTCTCGGTGAACCCGAACGCGTCCTCCATCTCCGCCTGCCACGGGGTGTCGGGCCCGAACGCGAAGCCGGGAGCCGCCTGACGCTTGGCGTACAGCGCCACCAGCTCACCCGCGATCTCGCGGACGGCCTTGCGGGCCTTCGTCTTGGTGTTGGTCCAGTCACTGCCGCCGAGCCTGCTGAGGTTCGGCTCCTGCCCGCCGACGTAGCGCGACAGCTGATCCAGCGAGTCCATCGGCACGAAGAGTTTGTCGGACCCGCCGCCCCGCTTGGCCGACGCGTACTCCAGCACCAGGTACTCGCGCCGCGCGCCGCCGATGGTGCGCTCCACCATCTCGACGAACCGGCCGATCCCGTGCTGGTCGTGCACGACGAGGTCACCGGCCGTCAACGCCAGCGGGTCGACGACGTTGCGGCGCTTGGCGGCCAGACGCTTGCCCTCGGTGGCGGCCGCGCGGTTGCCGGTCAGGTCCGACTCGGTGATCAGGACGAGCTTCGCCCCCGGCAAGACCACGCCGTCGTGCAGCGGGCCCTTGAGCACGCCGACGACACCGGCGGCCGGCGCGGCACCTGGCTCCAACATCGTTGCCGGAACGTCGGATTCGCCCAGCTGCTCGACGACGCGGTGCGCGGTGCCCGCGCCAGGCGTCACGATCGCCGCAAATCCACCGGTGTTCACGTGTGCCCGCAGCATCGCGAAGATCTCGTCGAGGTTGTTCTGCTGGCCCCGCGCGGACGGGGCGGGGCGGATGTCCAGTTCGATGGCCGCGGGGTCGCCGAGCTGGCTCAAGGTCCACCACGGGTGCCCGCCGTCGGCGGCGCCGGACCGGACGTCGGCGAGGTCGCGGAAACCCGACCCACCGAGCTGTTCGAGGTCGATCGGCGCGTCGGCCCCCATCGCGGCCACCGACCACGACGCCTCGAGGAACTCGCGTCCCGTCTTGACCAGGTCACCCGCCCGGGTGCGCACCTTCTCCGGGTCGCAGATCAGCACGGGGGCACCGGCGGGCAGATGGTCGGTCAACAGCGTCAGCTCGGTCGGCCGCAGTACCGGGAGCAGGGCCTCCATGCCGTCGACGGGGATGCCGTCGGCCAGCTTGGCCAGCATCTCCCCGACGGTGTCGCCGACGCGGTTCTCATCGTGGGGCTGCCCCTCGGCCAGCGCGGCCGCCCGCTGGCGGACGTCGTCGGTCAGCAGCAGTTCCCGGCACGGCACGGCGATCAGGGTGTCGATAGCCAGCTCCGGGATCGAGCGCTGATCGGCGACGGCGAACATCCGCATCTCGGAGACCTCGTCACCCCAGAACTCGATGCGCACCGGGTGCTCGGCCGTCGGCGCGAACACGTCGAGGATGCCGCCGCGCACCGCGAACTCGCCGCGCTTGCCGACCATGTCGACGCGGGTGTACGCGAGGTCGACGAGGCGCGCGAGGACGCCATCGAAACCGGCCTCCTGGCCCACGGTGAGGATGACCGGCTCGATGTCGGCGAGGTCCGGCGCCATCGGCTGCAGCAGCGAGCGCGCGGTGGTCACGACGACCCGAAGGGGCACCCCGAACCTGTCGTCGTCGGGGTTGTTCAGCCTGCGCAGCACCATCATCCTGGCGCCGACCGTCTCCACTCCCGGCGACAGCCGCTCGTGCGGCAACGTCTCCCACGACGGGAACATGGTGACCACGTCACCAAGCACGGCGCGTAGTTCCGCGGTCAGGTCGTCGGCCTCCCGGCCGGTGGCAGTGACGACGAGCAGCGGGCCCGCCTGCGCGAGCGCGGCGGCGACGAACAGCCGCGCGCTGGCCGGACCCTGCAGCGCCATCTGGGGCACGCCGTCGGCGGCACGCCTGGTGAGGTCCGCCAGCCCTGGATCGGACAGTGCGAAACCGACCAGACCCGCCATCGGGGTCTGGACATGGGGGTGCCCCGATGCATTCATTGTGGGTCCATCCTAGTCGCCCACCGAAGGGCCTTGCGGCCGTGCTGAATAGGGGCCACGACGCTCACTGCTGGTCGTGCAGCTCCGGGTCGGCCTCGAGGTGGGTCAGCCCGTTCCACATCAGGTTGACGAGGTGCGCGGCCACCACC
>NZ_JBOGDD010000830.1:0-11836 GCF_050701675.1 Mycobacterium sp.
GCCCGCAAGGCCGTCGGAGAACGACTCGATGACGTCACCGAACGGGCCCTTGGGCTGTTCCTTGGTGGGTCCGAGGTCGGTCAGGATGCGGTTGAGCGAGTCGCGCAGTTCGTCGTACTCGACCGGGACCTGGGTGCGTTCCTCGGGGATGACGGCACCGTCCTGCAGCACCGGGCCACCGGTGTAGGGCGGCGACAGCTGAATGGTGCGCGACGCCACCAGGCTCGGGTTCAGGATCGACGCCGTGGCCAGCTCCGGGACCTTGTACTTCGACTGGTAGTTGAAGGTCACCCGCATCTTGTCACCGGCAGGCTCGATCTTGTCGATCGTGCCGACCCGCACACCCATGATCTGGACCTTGTCGCCGGGGTACAGCGCCAGCGTCTGCGGGAACTCGGCGACCACGGTGTTCGTGGTCAGCTTCCTGTACAGGTGCCAGCCCAGGAACGCGGCGACCACCGCGACGATCACGATGATCGCGCCGATGATCACCGCCCCCTTGGTCAGGGCGGGCATCTTCATGTTTCGGACGTTGAAGATCGTCGACATCTCTGAAGCCCCCTAACCTTGTGATCCGGGCGGAAGGAACGGTGGGTTGCCTGGCAGCGGCTCGCCGCCACCACCGATCGATGGTCCAGGGCCGGGAGGCGGCGGCGGTCCCGTGAGTGCAGGCGGAAGCGGCGAGGTGCCGTCACCCTGCAGTGATCCCGGAGCGATGTACGGATCGGACGGCTGACCCGGCGTGATCGGAACCGTCCGGGCTCCGGGATTCCCCGGCGCGAGCGGCGCCGACGGCACGCCCTGCACCGGCGGCGAGAACTCCCCGGGGAAGGCGGCGCTTGGCACCCCGGGCGCCGGTGGCGGCGCGTTCGGATTCGGCGGTGCACCGAGCACGTCAGGCGGGCCGTAGCTGTTGGCGCCGTACGGGTTGTTGCCGAACGGGCCCACCGGAGTGTTGGCACACGGCATCGGATTCCCGGGCGTCGGGAAGTTGCCGGGGCCCGGTGCGTAGGAACACGGCGAACCAGCGATCACGGCGGGGCCGGGATGTTCGGGGGTGCCCTCCAACGGCGTGGGAGCCTGCGGCGGTGCGCCGTTGGGGAACCGCTGGCCATTCGGGTCCGGGTACCGGAACGAAGGCAGCCCGGCGTTGCGCCAGAACTCCTCGGGATCGATGCCCCGCTTCTTGAACGCGGCGTCGACCCACGGCTGAATGATCTGGTACGGCAGGAGATTGACGATCATCACCTTGAAGTACGGGCCGGACGCGATGGCCTCGGCCAGCGACGCGGTGAACTTGCTCAGCGACGTCAGCGTGTCGGCGAGGTCGTACTTCCTGGCCACCAGGACATCACTGATGGTGTTCAGCTGCGTCAGCACCTTGTTCAGGTTCGGGTTGTCGTTGATGAAGCCGCGCACCTCCTGGGAGAACGCCGACACCCGCTCCAGTAGCTGACCAACGGCATACGAGCGCTCGTTGACGGCGGCCAGCAGGGTCTTTGCGTTCACCAACAGCGAGTTGATCTGACCGCTGCGACTGCCGAGCACACCGGCGATCTTGTTGGCGTTGGCGAGTAGCTGCTTGATGTCCTCGTCGCGCTTGCCGATGGTGTCGGAGAACCGGGCCACGCCGTCGAGCGCCGCGCTGAGATGCGGATAGGTCTGATCGATGGTCTCCGACAGCACGTTCAGCGACTTCTTCACCGTCTGGGTGTCCCAGCCGGCGGCGGACTTGGTCAGGTCGAAGAAGGCATCGTAGATCTGGTAGGGCGTGGTGGTCTGCCCCAGTGGCAGAACACCGTTGGCGCCCAACGTCTTCGAGCCCTTCGGCTGGATCTCGAGATTCTTCCTGCCAAGGATCGTGTCGGTGCGGATGTTGGCCCGGCTGTCGGTGCCGATCTTGATTCCGTCGAGCGAATACCCGATCAGCACCTTGTCCCCGCTGATCTCCAACGAGCGGATCTCGCCGACGTCGACGCCGGCGACGCGCACCTTGTCGCCGGTGTTGAGGCCGCCGGTATCGGTGAACTGCGCGAAGTACGTCGGTGTGGCGAAGAGCATCGGCACGCTGGCGAAGCTCTGGCCCACGCCGAGGACCAACACCAGGATGATGATGCCCATCAGCCCGTTGTGGGTCCGGTTGTTGCCCTCGATGGATCTCATTGCGGTGTGCACCTACCGGACGGCTGCGACGTGATCTTGACGGTCCGGACTGGGCCGCCCGGCTGCAAACCGTTCAACTTCAGCGTGATGTCGCAGGCGTAGAAGTTGAAGAAGTCGCCGTAGATGCCACCGGCGCGCCCGATGATCTTCAGCGCGGCGGGGATCTTGGTCAGTGTGTCGTTCAACTGATCCTTCTGGTCGACCAGCGGCTGCTGGATGATCTCGAGGTCGGTGACGGTCCTCTGCAGCAGTGGGCGGTTGTCGCCGAGCAGGTCGGAGACGGACCCCGCGGCGTCGCTGATGGCGGCGACCGACGACGCGATCGGGTCGGCGCGGTTCTTCAGACCGGTGATCAGCGTCTCGAAGTTCTTCACCGTGTCGTCGAACTGCTGCTGGTGCTTGACGGTGGTGTCGAGCACGGTGTTGAGGTTGCGCACCACCTCGCCGATGGCCTGGTCGCGGTCGGCGATCGCCGCCGTCAGCGACGCGGTCTGGTCGAGGATGTCGTTGATGGTGCCGCCCTGACCCTGGAAGATCGTGATGAGCGACTGGGCGATGTTGTTGACCTTGTCTGGGTCCAGAGCCTTGAAGAGCGGCCGGAAACCGCCGATCAGAGCATCGAGGTCAAGGGCAGGCTCGGTGCGTTCGACCGGGATGGTGCTGCCGGCGGGAAACCTGGTGTTGTCGTCGCCGCGCTTGAGCTCCAGGTAGCGATCACCGATCAGGTTCAGGTAGCGGATCGAGGCGGTCGTCCCACCGAACAGCTCCAGCGACCGGTCGACGTTGAAGTCGATTTCCACCTCGTCGCCACCGTTGATCAGCTCGACCTTGCTGACCTTGCCGACCTCGACGCCAGAGGCACGGACGAACTGGCCCGCGCGCAGGCCGCTGGCGTTCTTGAAGATCGCCGAGTAACCCGTGGTGCGGTCGAAGCGCAACTGGCCGAACACCACGATGATGACCGCGGTAAACAGCAGCAGCACCAGGGAGAGTGCGCCGAGTTTGATCGCTGTACCGGTGATTCTCATGGGTTGATCGTGTTCTCCCCGATTTGGCGTCCCCAGACGTATTCGATGGCGAGCGGCTGGCCGAGTTCGAGGTGGTTGTAGGGAGCGAGGCTGGCGCCGGTGTCCATCACCAGGTACGGCTGGGGCCACAGGTCGCGGGTCACGGGCTGCCAGCAGCCCGGCCTGCCCTCGGGGCCGCCGTGGGCGTTGACCCGCGGCAGGTTGTCGGGATACACGTACGGGTTGCCCGCGCCAAGGATCTCGGTGTGCGTGTTCAGCGAGTAGCCGTTGCCACCCAGCGACGACGCGATCTTCGGTTCGACGTCGTGGTAGTTGCGGATGGTGCAGAACAGCATCGGGCTGTACTCGTCGAGCAGGGAGGTCGTCGGACGCAGGTCCGCGGCGCTGCGCACCAGGTACGGACCCCCCTTCTCGAAGATCTCGCCGCCGGTGTTGCCGAACCCGACCGAGGCCATCAGGGCCTTGTCGACGTTGCCCTGCTCGTCGTTGAGCGTCTTCGCGGTCGTGACCGCGTTCTTCAGCCCGTCGAACAGATCGGGTGAGGCGTTGGCGTACACGTCGGCCAGGTCGGCAAGGCGCTGGTTGTCCTGCTGGATCCGCGGCATGAGCGGGTTGACGTCGGCCAGGATCGCGTTGCCGTTCTCGATCGACTGACCGAACCGCTCACCCAATCCATCGAGCGCCTGCGCCGTGGCGGTCAGCGTCTCGTTGAGCTTGACCGGGTCCACCTTCTGCGCCACCGACACGACGGTCTCGAAGAGGGTGTTGAACTCGGTGGTCACCGACGACACGCCGATCGGCTTCGCCGAGGAGACCCGCTCGGGTGAGGGGTTCTTCGGCGAGGCGAACGCCACGTACTTGTTGCCGAACACCGTGGTCGCCTTGATCTGAGCGTCGACGTTCTTCGGGATCAGATGGATGAACTGCTTGTCGACGTCGAGGGTGACCTTCGCCTTCGGCTCGCCGTCCTGGTTGATCGCGACGATGTCGGCGACCCGGCCGATCTCGACACCGTTGTAGGTGACCTTCGAGCCGGGGTCCATCGACAGGCCCGAGCGCGAGGAGATCAGCGTCAACTTCTCCGGTTCGGCGAAGTCACCCCGGAACTGCATCCAGACGAGACCGACGACAACGACGAAGATCACCAGCAGGACCAGCCCGGCGACTTTGTACGGTGGCGTCCGCGGCTCGTTGATCGGCAAATGCGTCTGGCCTGGGGCGGTCATCCGGCTACACCGTCAGGTTGAAGTTTGCGTTGGTGCCGTAGAGCGCCAACGAAGCGAACAGGACCACCAGGACGATCGCGATCAGCGATGCGCGCATCGACCGTCCGACGGCCTCGCCGACACCGACCGGGCCGCCGCTGGCGTAGAAGCCGTAGTAGCAGTGATTCAGCATGACGATGACCGAGATGATGATGGCCTGGACGAAGGACCACGCCACGTCGTCCGGCCGCAGGAACGTCCGGAAGTAGTGCTCGTAGGTGCCCGTCGACTGCCCGTAGAACAGCGTCGTGGTGATCTGGGCCGACAGGAACGACATGATGATCGCCATCGCGTACAGCGGGATGATCACGACGAAGCCGGCCATGATGCGCGTCGACACCAGGTACGAGATGGACTTGATGCCCATGACCTCGAGTGCGTCGATCTCCTCGCTGATGCGCATCGCGCCCAACTCGGCCGTCGCGCCCGCACCGACGGTGGCGGCCAGTGCCTGGCCCGCGACGACCGGCGCGGCGATGCGGACGTTGACGAGTGCGGCGAAGAACCCGGTGAACGCCTCGACACCGATGTTGCCCAGCGAGGCGAAGCCCTGAATGGCGATCAGCGAGCCACCGGAGAGGGTGACGAAGCCGACGATGGCGACGGTGCCACCGATGACGGCCATGGCCCCGGTACCCATGCCGATCTCGGCGACCAACCGCAGCATCTCCTTGCGGTAGTACCGGAAGGCGTGCCCGATGGAGCCGACCGCCGTGACGACGAACCAGGCGATGTGGCCGATGCTGTCGAGGAAGCGGACCGGTGAGGTCGCGAGCCGCTCGCTGCCTGCGACTGCGCGGGGAAACCGCGACCGAAGGACCGCACTTGTCGACATGTCAGCGCCCCGTTCCGAATCGAACGCCGATGGTGGTCATGATGACGTTCACCGCGAACAGCGCGATGACGCAGAGTACGAGGGTCTCGTTGACCGCCGTGCCGACGCCCTTGGCGCCACCGGAGACGGTGAGGCCGCGGTAGCAGCCCACCAGCCCGGCGATCATGCCGAAGATCAGCGCCTTGATGACCGAGATCAAGACCTCCGGCAGGCCGGTGACCAGCGTCAGCGTCGACACGTAGGCGCCCGCGGAGATGTTCTGGATGTAGACGCCGAAGACGAATCCGCCGACGAGACCGATCGTGATCACGGCGCCGTTGAGAAGGAAGGCGACGAACGTCGAGGCGATCACACGGGGGACGACGAGGCGGTGAATCGGGTCGATGCCGAGCACCTCGAGGGCGTCGATCTCCTCGCGGATGGTCCTGGCGCCGATGTCGGCGCAGATGGCTGTCGAGCCGGCACCGGCCACGACCAGCACCGTCACCAGAGGCCCGAGCTGGGTCACCGCGCCAAGGGCGGCACCCGCTCCGGAGATGTCGGCGGCGCCGAACTCCGCCAGCAGGATGTTCAGCGTGAAGATGATGAGCACCGTCAGCGGGATGGCGACCGCGATGGTGGGCAGGAACGCGACCCTCATCAGGAACCAGCCCTGGAGGATGAACTCGCGCGTCTGGAACGGCCTGCGGAACAGCGCCTTGCCCGTGAGCACGCACATCTTCACGAAGCCGCCGACGGCCTCGAGGCCTGGCCTAACCTGGTCGCGGACGTAGTCGAACAGACCTGGCGTTTGGGCGGTCACGACCTGCGTCTCGCCATCTCGCGGGTGACGAAGCCGCGATCACTGCGGCGCAACGGCAGAACCTGTCGCACGCCTCCTCCTTGCCCCAGCTCCGTGTGTGTGACCACTGTCTCCCTACTGACGGGTAGTAAGACGGACCACAGGAGAGTACCTGATGGTATTCCGCGTGTGCGCCGCATCGGCCGGATTGAGTACGCAACCGTTAGCAAACACATCGCTGCCGGTCAGCCGTCCGTTGCGGTGGCTGAAACCGTTGGAGCAGTGGAACTTTCGCCCACGTCAATGGATTGCGCCGCGCCGAACCGCACTCTCAGTTCCGTCTTCAGTACTTTGCCTGCCGGGTTGCGAGGCAGCGCGTCGACCACGACGAGTGCCTTCGGGTGCTTGTACCTCGCGAGCCGCTCGGTGAGAAATTCTTCTAGGTCGCTCAAGGTGAGACCGGACCCGGCGGCTGCGCCGAGGGCAACGATCGCCACGGGAACCTCGCCCCACTTGTCGTGCGCGCGGCCGATCACGGCCGCCTCTCCGATCGAGGGGTGCCCGGCGAGCACGTTCTCGACTTCGGCGCAGTAGATGTTCTCTCCGCCCGAGATGATCATGTCCTTCTTGCGGTCGACGACCCAGACGTAGCCCTCGTCGTCTTGGCGGACGAGGTCACCCGAGTGGAACCAACCGCCCGCGAACGCCTCGGCCGTGGCCTCTGGGTTGTTCCAGTAGCCCGCCATCAGCGTTGGCGCGCGGTAGACGATCTCGCCGACCTGGCCTATCGCGACGTCGTTCATCTCCTCGTCGACGACGCGCGCCGCGACCGTCGGGATGACCCTTCCCACCGAGCCGAGCTTGCGGACGGCGTCGTCACCCAACAACATGCAGGTCACCGGCGACATCTCCGTCTGGCCGAACGCCGCAAGGATCTGCGAACCGGGGAACGTCTCGGCCATCTCGCGCAGCAGGGTGTCCGATGCAGGAGCCGCGCCCCACGACAGCAGTCGCAGGTTCAGTTGGCGTGGTCTGGCCCGCTGCGCCGCGCAGACCACCTGCCACTGAGCGGGTACCAGGAAGATTCCGGTGACGTGCTCGGCCTCCAGGACGTCGAGCAGCGTGCCGGGATCGAAGGCGCCGAGCGGGTAGATCACCGTCGGCCGTCCGAGCAGCAGGCCGGTGATGGTGTTGCCGATGCCCGCGATGTGGAACAGCGGCACTCCGATGAAACCGATGTCGTGGTTCAGATCAGCACCGCTGGTGAAGAGGTGCGTCGTCGCCTGACCGGAGAGGTTGACGTGGGTGAGCACCGCGCCCTTGGGCCGACCCGTGGTGCCGGAGGTGTACATGATCAACGCGGGCGAGTCGTTGGGGATGTCCACCGCCGCGGGGGCCGGTCCTTCTTCGGTCAGCAGGTCGTCGTAACCCAGCAGGCCGTCCTCGGTGATTCCGCCCGCCACGACGACGTCGGCCAGCGTCGGGTCGAGCTGTCGCACCGCCGTCGCCACCGCTGCGAGGACCGGCTCGGTGACCACGACCCGCGCCTGGCAGTCGCCGACGAGGAAGGCGATCTCGGGCGGGGTCATGCGGAAGTTGACCGGCACCGCGATGGCCCCGAGCAGATTCGTGGCCAGGACCGATTCGATGAACTCGGTGCGGTTGAGCATCAGGATCAGCACGCGGTCGCCGAATCCGACGCCGCGACGGCTCAATGCGCCGGCGAGCGCCGTCACCCGGCGGTCGAGCTCACCCCAGGTCGTCGTCTGGCCGAGGAACCGAAGCGCCGTCGCGTCTGGCTGCATCAGAGCATGGCGGGCGAGCTGGTTCGTCCAGTTCTGCCTACGGGCCAGGTAGGGCTGCTCCACTGGCTGTCCTGGAACGGCGGGTGTAGCGGTCAACGTCTGGTGCCCCCTGGTGTCGTGGTGCGCGGGTTGCGCGGCGTTGACATTTGATCAAACATGGTGTTGCCCCGGTCACACTATGGCCTCGGCGGCCCGGGGACAACCCCACGCCAGAGGCACTACCAATGAGGAAGCAATGGGGGACGGAGCGCCGTGAACGCACCGACGAGACCGCGGCCCAGACCCCGCCGCGAACAGCTCTCCGACGAGGTGGCGGGATACCTGCGGGTGGGAATCATGTCCGGCGCCCTGCGGCCGGGAACGTTCATCCGGCTCGACGAGACCGCGGCCGAACTCGGCACCAGCATCACTCCCGTGCGCGAGGCACTACGGACGCTGCGCGGTGAGGGCATGGTGCAGCTCGAACCCCACCGCGGTCACGTGGTGTCCGCGTTCACCCGCGGCGACATCGAGGACATCTTCTGGTTGCAGGCCGTGATCGCGGGTCAGCTCGCCAGGTCGGCCGCCGAACGCATCACCGACGACGAGATCGACGAACTCGAGCACCTGGCCGAGGCGGTGGCGGGCGCCATCGAGCGTCGGGACACCGTGGAGGTGGCCGACGCCGAGTTCGCCTTTCACCGGGTCTTCAACCGCGCCTCCGGCCGGATCAAGCTGGCGTGGTTCCTGCTGCACGCCGCCAGATACCTGCCCCCGCACATCTACGCCAACGACCCCGAGTGGGGTAGGCACACCGTGGCGAACCGACGCGAGCTGATCGCGGCGCTGCGGCGCCACGACGTCGAGACCGTGGTGCGCTTGACCGACGTCCAGTTCACCGACGGGGCGCAACGCCTCACCGCGCGGCTCGACGAGTTGGGCCTCTGGACCTAGCTGGCCAGTTCCTCGGCGCGCTTCTTGACGTTGTCGGCCAGGTGATCCAGCGCGTCGTTGACCATCTTCTTCACCATCGGCTTGGGCACGGGCATCGTCGTCTCGACGTCGAGGTCGACCGTCAGTAGCGCGGTCGAACCCATCGCGACGACGGAGAACAACTGCTCCTGCTTCGAGAACAGATCGCCCTGCTGCATGACGGTCTGAATCTGGTTCTCGCCCGGGTAGTAGACGGCCTGGACATAGGTGATGTCGAAGCCACCAACGGCGGCGTCGAGACGCAACTGGCTGGGCCTGCCGTCGTCATAGTGCGCCAGTACCCACACGCCCTTCACTTCCTCGTTCCACTTCGGGTACGACTCGAAGTCCGCGACGATCGCCATGATTGATTCGGCGGAGGCCTCGACCTCGACGGTCTTGCTTACGATCGGCATCGGGCGAGCATATCGTCGCCACACGAGACACGATGGAGGCCGATGAGCACACCGATCCGAATCGCAGTCCTCGACGACTATCAGAACGTCGCGCTGAGCATGGCGGACTGGACACCCGTCACGGAGCGGGCCGACGTCACCGTCTTCGCCGACCACGTCTCCGACGTCGACGAACTCGTCGCGCGTTTGGCGCCGTTCGACGTGGTCCTCGTCATGCGGGAGCGAACGCCGCTGCCGCGCAGCGTCATCGAGCGCCTGCCCAAGCTGCGGATGATCGCCTCGACGGGCAACGTCAACGCGTCGATCGACATGACGGCGGTCGCCGACCTCGGCATTCACACCAGCACGACGGGCGGATCCGTCGGGTCGACGGTGGAACTCACCTGGGCGCTCATCCTGGCTGCGGCGCGTCACATCGTCACCGAACGCCAGGCAGTGGCAGAGGGGCACTGGCAGACCACCGTCGGGCGCGAACTCGACCGTCGCGTGCTCGGGGTGCTCGGCCTAGGCCGCATCGGCTCGCGGGTGGCGCGCATCGGCGCGGCGTTCGGGATGGACGTGGTGGCATGGAGCCAGAACCTGACTCCCGAGAAGGCGGCCGACGCCGGCGCCCGCTACCTGCCTCGCGACGAGTTCTTCGCCACCACCGACGTCGTGACCATCCACCTCAAACTCAGCGAACGCACCCGTGGCTTGGTCGGAGCCGCAGAGCTGTCGGCGATGAAAACCTCTGCGCTGCTGGTCAACACGTCGCGTGGACCCATCGTCGACGAGGGCGCACTGATCGGTGCGCTGCGGTCGGGCTCGATCGCCGGCGCGGGTCTCGACGTGTTCGACGTCGAACCCCTGCCCGCCGACCACCCGCTGCGCACCATGGCCAATGTGACGGCGACGCCGCATATCGGCTACGTCGCCGACCGTCCGTACCGGATCTTCTTCCGCGACGCCGTCGCCGCCATCGCCGAATGGCTCGACTCTCGGTAAGCGCGGGCCCGCGAGATTGACGTCACGCAGCGAAAGTGCGCCCTCTGCATGGCGTCAATCTGGCGGAGTCAACGCTGTGGCGAGCAGCGTCCGCACGGCGTCCGGGATCGGCACCGGCCGCCTGCTGATCCGATCCACGTAGACGTGCACCCAGTGCCCGACCGCCGCGACGGCCCCGGCACCGGTGTCCGGTTCGAACAGCGCCAGCCGGTAGGTGACGCTGCTGGTGCCCAGCCGAGTCACCGCGAGCCCGACCACCAGCGGATCGGGGAACTTCAACTCCGCGAAGTACCGGCAACCCGTCTCGGCCACGACGCCGAGCCACGGGGCGGTCAGCGGGTCCAGGTCGACGCTGGTGCTGATCCACGCGTTGATCGCAGTGTCGAACAGTTCGTAGTAGACCGCGTTGTTGAGGTGACCGAACATGTCGTTGTCGGTCCACCGCGTCAGCACCGGCCAGTGCACCGGAAAGTCGCCAGGTCGCAGCGATCGTTCATCGACACCCACGGCGTCAGTGTGTCAGGCAGGGCCCGGACCCCTTCGCCGAAGCCGCATTCCCCGTCGTCAAGCCTCGATCCACTGATTGCGAGACGGCCAAGTCCCCTAATCTGTCGCAATGAACAACCGGTTCTGGAGATCTGCCATCGCGCTGGGGTTGGCCGCTCTGGCCGTGGCTCCCGGGTGTTCGAGCGGGTCGAGGAACGATTCCGACAAGATCGACGTCGGGGTACTGGTCATCACCATGTTCGCCCCGGAGCACGAGGTGTGGCTGCAGCGCGAACAGCTGCCCTCCACGGTGGACGTGCCTGGCGCGTACAAGCCGGTGCGGTGCAACTCGGACAGGTTGTGCGTCGCCGAAACCGGTGAGGGCAAGTCCAATGCGGCCACCACCATGATGGCCATCCTCAACAGCGAAGAGTTCGACTTCTCCAAGGCCTACTTCCTCACCGCGGGTATCGCCGGCTCCCCACCCGACCGGGGCACGCTTGGCGCTGCGACATGGGCTGACTGGGTGGTGGACTTCGACCTCGGCAATCACTTCGATCCCCGCGAGGCCCCCGAGGTGCCCTTCGCCTACCGACCCGTCGAGGATTACCACACCGCTGCCTATCATCTCGATGAAGCCTTGGTGGACAGGGCTTTTCAGCTGACCCGCGAGGCCAAACTGGCTGACAGCCCCGAGGCCGCTGCCGAGAGGACGCTGTACCCGGGCCAGCGAGGTCGCACGCCGGGAGTAATGAAGTGCGGCACCATGACGGGCGACGATTACTTCTCCGGCAAGGTGCCGTCAGATCAAGCCAGGTACATCATGGAGATCCGCACCGAGGGCAAGGGCGTCTACTGCACCACCCAGATGGAGGACAACGCGGTCGCCACGGCTCTCAATGCGCACGGTTACCTGAACCGCTATCTGTCGCTGCGCACGGTTAGAGACTTCGATCAGCCGCATCCGGGGCAGACTGTGGTCCAGCACCTCGACCAGTCGTCGTTCCCTGGATTCAAACTGGCGCTGGAGAACATCTACATCGTCGGCCGCCCCGTCGTGGACGATTTGCTGAAGAATCCGCCCTCGAACTGACTTCCCCCGTTTCGCCGAAACCGTCGTCC
>NZ_JBOGDD010000831.1:0-5487 GCF_050701675.1 Mycobacterium sp.
CGTCAGCGCTGCTCACGGTTCCACGGCGACCGCATGCGCAGGAATCCGGCGAAATCGAATACGGAGGGTTACCAGCAATACGCCGTGTTCGAAAATCTGTTGTACCCCAGCGTGTTTGACGACCACCGCCAGCAGCCCCTCGGCCAAGGTCTTGATAGATCCTCTGCGGATCGGTCCATTCCTCCGCTCAAGCGTGGTGCGTAGTCAGACTGCCGTGGTGCCCCCGTCGACTACCAACTCCATACCATTGACAAAGCTAGAGTCGTTCGAGGCGAGGAACAGTGCGACCGTCGCAATCTCCTGGGGGCTACCGTTCTTTCCCCGTGGGATCAATGCCTCACGCGCCGTCATCGCGGCCTTCGTCTCGTCGTCGAACATCTGCTCCTGTCCTGGCGCGACGACCTGTCCCGGGGTCAGCACGTTGACCCGGATCCTCCTGTCCTTCAACTCGGCCAACCACACGCGGGCGTACGCAAGCAGTGCAGCCTTGCTCGCGGCGTACACACTCCAGGAGGGATAACCCCTGACCGAAGCGATTGACCCTGTCATGAAGATCGAGCCACCGTCGTTGAACAGTGGCAGTGCCTTCTGCACCGTGAACAGCGTGCCGCGCGCGTTCAGCCCGAAAGTGGCATCGAAGTGCTCCTCGGTGATCTCGCCGAGTTTGCGTTCCTCAGCCGTCCCGGCACTGGTCCACAACACGTCAATGGCGCCCTTCTCCCGCCTGACCGCGTCGAACAAACGGTTCAGATCCTCGAGGTTGGCCGAATCAGCCTGCACGCCGGTCACATTCCGGCCGATCAGTTCGACGGCGTCATCCAGAGCTTCCTGCCGCCGACCCGAGATGAAGACGTAAGCGCCCTCTTCAACGAACAACTTGGCACCGGCCAGCGCCATGCCACTTGATCCGCCCGTGATCACCACTACCTTGCCGTCAAGCTTGCCCATGATCGCCTCACTCCCCGCTCGTCCGGAGTTCCCAGGGCTGCATGCCGATTACAGCCGCAAGGTTGCGCTGCAGCGCGACGCCGGCCGGCAGCGTGCGGTAGAAGATGCTCACCTCGGCGATCCTGCCGTCTGCGTCGAGCAGGACGAAGAAGATTCCGTTGACCGCGGCGTCTCCGACTTGCAGCCGGAAGTGTGCGGCGTGGTGGGTCTCGCCGCTGAGAACCTCCAGATAGGTATCGTCGGATGACAGTTTGTTGACGGCCTTTATGGTTTTCACGGCAGCCTCGCGACCGGTGATTGGCTCATCGCCGAATGGGCCGTACAGCACCACGTCCTCGGCGAGCAAACGGGCGAGGGTGTCTTCGTCTGCGCCGCCGTGGATGCAGTCGACGAAGGACTCCAAGGTGTCGCGATGCGGGGCGAACGTGGTCATGGTCACTCCTCCTAGTGGGTGAACGTGCTTGGTGTGCCTGGGTTGTCAGCCGGCGGGGAAATAATGGCCGTTGTCCAAGTCGGCGAGCAGGTTGGGCTGAACGGGTTCCCAGCCCAGGGTCTGGCGCGTGATGAGGTTGGACGCCGGGAGGTCCATCGTCACCAGATTCGTGAACATTCCGAAGTATCCGGGCAGCATCAGTACGTCCGCCGGAACGCTCGTGACGGGCAGGCCTAGACGGCTACCAATGGCTTCGGCGATCTTGCGGAACGGGGTGCCCCCGTCCTCGATCGCGTGCCAATATCTGCCAGCCGGACCCTTCTCCAGCGCCAAGCGGAACAAGGAGGCGACATCGCGGATGTGCACGGCGCCCCATAGGTTCGCGCCGTCTCCGGGGTAGCCGACGAAGCCCTTCTCCTGCGCGAGCGCGATCAGCCCCGGGAGGAAGCCGGCACTGTCGGTCGTGCTGTGCGCGATCGTGGGAAACCGCACGATCGACGACCGCACTCCCCGGTCGGCGAGGCCGACGACGGCGGTCTCGACGGCGTTACGGAACCGCAGTGTGCCCCTGTACTCGTCGCTGCTGGACAGGGCTGGGTCCTCCTCGGTGGCCGGCCGGCCCAGGTTCCCGGGCGAGGCCATGCTGCCCGCCGCGACCAGTGGCTTTCCGGTTCCCGCGAGCGCCTCGCCGTACGCGAGGATGACTGGCAGCTCCGCGGCGGTCACGGCGTTGATCCCGCCGGATGGAAGCAGATCTTGCCTGTGTGCGACGTGGATGACGCCGTCGGAGTCCGCGGCCGCCTCCTTGAGCCCGTCGAGATCCTCGAGGCTGCCGAGACGCACCGTCGCACCGAGCGCGGACAGGGCCGCCGCGGCCGTGTCCGACCGGGCCAGGCCGGTGACCTCGTGCCCGGCGGCGATGAGCTCGGGGACGATGTACGAACCGGAATGGCCGGTCCCGCCAGTGACGAAAACACGCATGTGACAGTCCTTTTGAGGGTAGGTGGGCGCTCAGCTGAGAACGTTGACGCCGAGGAAGAAGTTGGTGTGCTTGACGGAGTTGGCGACGAGGCCCAGCTGCAGCAGCGCGGCGTGCTCGATTGCCCGCGCCATGGGCAGCTGCCCGGCGTCCAGCGGGCGCAGTCCCAGGCTCTCGATCAACGCCGACACACGTGCCTTTGCCTGCGTGTCGTCGCCGGCGATGAAAACGTCCACTGGGCGACCATCGGCTGAGCCGGCTGCCAGAACACCGGCGAACAGGGTGTTGAACGCCTTGACGACATGCGCGCTGGCGGGGGCAGCCTTGGCGATCTCCTGCGCGCCGGAACTGCCCTCGGGAGTGACGAAGCCCTTGGAATCGGAGGTGATGGGGTTGGTGATGTCGACGATGACCTTGCCGTTTAGTGCGTCCCCGTACTGACTAACCACCGCCGCGGCGTTGGCGTAGGGCACGGCGAGGATGACGATGTCCCCCACCGGGGCGGCACCGGCCGTCCCAACAGTGGCGCCGTCAAGCGCGGCGGCCAATTCGGTGGCTTTGGCCGGGTCGCGGCCGATGATCTCGACTGCGTTGCCGCCTGCGAGTGCCCGGTCGGCCAGGGTGCTGGCCATGTTCCCCAGGCCGATGATGCTGATGCTGCTCATGACTTATCCCATCGTGGTTGAGGGTCTAAAAGGTTGATGCCTCAACCATACGCGGAATTGGTGATGCGTCAACCAATCGGGGTAACGTGGAGGCCGTGGAACCGAACTGGCTGAACGCTCGTGAAGACCGCGCCTGGCGGGCCTTCACCTACGCGCATGATCAGATCGAGGCCCACTTGAGCCGCTGCCTGCAGGCATCGGGCCTGTCCGGCGCCGACTACACGATCCTGGCGTCGCTCTCGGATCACGACGAGGACCGAATGCCTTCCCATAATCTGCGCAACGCACTGGGCTGGGAGAAGAGCCGACTCTCCCACCAGCTGCGGCGCATGCAGCAGGACGGGCTGATCAGCCGCGAGCCCAACCCCGACGACGCCCGCAGCACCATGGTCTGTCTGCTGCCGGCTGGCCGCGCCGCCATCGAGAAGGCGGCGCCCAGGCACGTGGCGGACGTCCGCCAGAACTTCATCGACCTGTTCACCCCGGCTGAGCTCGACATGCTTGCCACCCTCAACGAACGAGTCCTGCACCACCTGGCAGAAGACGACGGCTCCCCCGCCGAAGACGAGCGCTCATAGCGCTCGTGTCGGCCACCGCCACAAGCCTTTCCGCCCACCGGAGGTCCACGCTGAGATGCTCCGCGCAGAGATGGTTTAGCGGACGCGCTTGACGCGGGCCTCGTCCCAGACGGGTTCGGCGGTCTCGCGGACGCCGCCGTCGGTGCCGAAGACGAGGAAGCGATCGAAGGTGCGGGCGAACCAGCGGTCGTGTGTAACGGCCAGCACGGTGCCCTCGTAGAACTCCAGGCCTTCCTGCAGGGCCTCGGCGGATTCCAGGTCGAGGTTGTCGGTTGGCTCGTCGAGCAACAACGCGGTCGCGCCTTCGAGCTCCAGTAGCAGGATCTGGAAGCGGGCCTGCTGCCCGCCCGAGAGCTTGCCGAACGGCTGGTCGCCTTGGCGCTCCAGTTCGTAGCGGCGCAGCGCGCTCATCGCCGCACCGCGGCCCCTGGCGTATACCTCCCACAGGGTGTCGACCAAGGTCCGTTTTTCCAGCTCGGGGTGGGCGTGCGTCTGAGCGAAGAATCCCGGGACGACCCGCGCCCCGAGCTTCCAGGTGCCGGTGTGGGCGACGTCCTGCCCGGCCAGCAGCCGCAGGAAATGCGATTTCCCTGAGCCGTTGGAGCCGAGCACCGCAACCCGCTCGCCGTAGAAGACCTCAAGGTTGAACGGCTGCATCAGGCCGGTCAATTCCAGGTCCTGGCAGGCGACGGCCCGCAGCCCGGTACGGCCGCCGCGCAGCCGCATCTTGATGTCCTGCTTGCGGGGCGGCTCCGGCGGCGGCCCGGCCTCCTCAAACATTCGCAGCCGCGTCTGGGCCGCCGCGTACCGGGACGCCATCGCGTCGCTGCGTCCCGCGTACCCGCGCATGTCCAGGACGAGCTTCTTCAGCTGAGCGTGCTTCTCGTCCCAGCGCCGGCGGAGCTCCTCGAACCGCTCGAAACGGCGTTCGCGCGCCTCGTGGAAGGATGCGAACCCGCCGCCGTGCACCCACACGTCCGAGCCGCTCGGCGTGGGCTCGACACTGGCGATCATGTTGGCGGCCAGCGACAGCAGCTCCCGGTCGTGCGACACGAACAGCACAGTCTTGGCGGTATTCCTCAGCTCCTCCTCCAGCCAGCGTTTACCCGGCACGTCCAGGTAGTTGTCCGGCTCGTCGAGCAGCAGCACCTCGTCGGGGCCGCGTAGCAGCGCCTCAAGAACCAGGCGCTTCTGCTCTCCGCCGGACAGGGTCCGCACATTTCGCCACTGGCACGTGTCGTAGGGCACGCCGAGGGCGGCCATCGTGCATTTATCCCACAGGGTCTCCGCCTCGTATCCACCCGCGTCGCCCCAGTCGCTCAGCGCCTGCGCGTAGGTCATTTGCGCGGCCTCGTCGTCGCGCTCTACGAGCGCCAGCTCGGCCGCATCGACCGCCCCCGCCGCGGCGGTGACGGCCGGCCGGGCGACCGCGACGAGTAGGTCGCGAACCGTCCGGTCGTCGCGGACCGAACCGATGAACTGCGGCATGATGCCGAGGCCGCCGCTGGTAGCGACCGTGCCCTCGTCGGGCTGCAGCTCACCGGCGATCAGGCGCATCAGCGTGGATTTCCCGGCCCCGTTTGGCCCGACCAAGGCGACGACCGAGCCTTGCTCGACCCGGAAGCTGGTGTCGGCCAGCAGCAGCCGTCCGTCCGGAAGGTAGTAGTCGACATGCGCTACCTCTAGGTGACCCATGGTCGCCATCATCGTCTAAGTGGTTAAGAACATGGACCAAGTCGTCCCCCCGCGGGGTGGGACGGACGGTCAGCGGAAGAGGCGGAAGAACCCGCGCACTTGCTCGACTAGCGACTCCGGCTGCTCCAGCGCGGCGAAGTGACCACCGCGCGGCAGCTCCTCGAACCAGCGCAGGTCGGTGAACCGCAG
>NZ_JBOGDD010000832.1:0-1699 GCF_050701675.1 Mycobacterium sp.
CGCCTGGGCAGAGGCCGGACGTCCCGTCGTCACCGACGACGGCGCTGCGGGCACCGTCTGACGGACCGTAGGCTGGTCCCGTGATCCAGGTCTGTTCACGGTGCGGAACGCGATGGAACGTCCGCGACCGTCAGCGTGTCTGGTGCGCCCGGTGCCAGGGCGCGCTGCTGGCACCGTCGGCCGAGCCGGACCCACAGTGGTCGGCCCGGTCAACCGACGCCGCGCAGCCAGGGGCCTCACGGCCGTCACAACGGCTTCCAGCCGGCTATCGCTGGATCGCGGTGCGACCGGGCGCCGCGCCGCCGCCTCGCCGCGTGTCCCGTCCGCTCGGGCCGACGCCCAGGTACTCGGTCATCCCACGCTGGAGCCTGCAGGACCGCTTCGAACAGGCGGAGCCGACGCAGACCGCCGAACCGCCGCGCACGTCCACGCGCATGGTGCGGGCCACCCTGATCACCACCCTGGTCCTGTTCGCGTTGGCCGTCGTCGTCCACATCGCCAACTACGCGCTTCTGCTCTACAACCGCTCGACGCTGTTGAACCCGATCGTGGCCGGAGCGGCGACGTGGGCCGGGGTCACCGTGAGCGTGCTGGCCTTCTTCGCGTTGATCGCCAGCTTCGTGGTGCTGACGAACTGGCTGATCTCCCGGCGCGCCGGCGCCTATGCGCGCCACGACGCCGAGGACCCGCGCCCGGTCTGGGAGCTGTGGCTGGGCTGTCTGCTGCCATTGGCCAATCTGTTCTTGGCACCGGTGTTCGTCTTCGAGCTCGCCCGCGTCGAAGGTCGTCTGACGCGGCTGCGCGCGCCGATCGTGGTCTGGTGGTGCGGCTGGTGGGTCAGCATGTTCGTCTCGGTCTTCGCGTTCGCGACCAGCTTCGCCCGAGACGCTCAGGGCATCGCGGACAACACGGTGGCCACCACCATCGCCTACCTGACTGCTCTGGCGGCACTCCTGTTGACGCTGAAGATGTATCGGGGTTTCGAACACAGGGCGGTCGACAAGCCCGTCAAGCGGTGGGTCATCGTGCCCGACGAGCCCGGTGCCAAGACCGAACCGCAGGAGACCGAACCGCGGGAGACCGAACCGCAGGACGCCGAACCGCAGGACGCCGAACCGGAATCCGCGGCTCGGGTTGAGTCCGAGCGGGAAGACCCGGCAGCATAGGTTCATGAACGCGGCCGACGGAGCGCTGGACGGCCACCCGTTCGTGGTGGCTCACCGCGGCGCGTCGGCGGAGTTGCCCGAGCACACGATCGCCGCCTACGAGCTCGCGCTGCGCGAGGGCGCCGACGGAGTCGAGTGCGACGTGCGGCTGACCCGCGACGGACATCTGGTGTGCGTCCACGACCGGCGGGTGGATCGGACGTCGACGGGCACCGGGCTGGTCAGCGAGATGACGCTGGGCGAGCTGCGCGAACTCGATTACGGCGCTTGGCATTCGAGTGCAAGGGGACACGGCGACCAAGGCGATACGGGCCTACTGACCCTCGATGGCCTCATCTCGCTGGTCCTCGACTGGAACCGCCCCATCAAGATCTTCATCGAGACCAAGCATCCCGTCCGCTACGGCGCACTGGTCGAGAGCAAGGTGCTGGCACTGCTGCACAGGTACGGCATCGCGTCACCGGCTTCGGCCGACCTGTCCCGCGCCGTCGTGATCTCGTTCTCGGCGGCCGCGGTCTGGCGCATCCGCCGCG
>NZ_JBOGDD010000833.1:0-2509 GCF_050701675.1 Mycobacterium sp.
GTGTTCAGCTTCGTCGTGCATCACGCGCCGAAGGTGCCTGGCCGCACCCCGCCGTTCGTCATCGCACTCGTCGAACTCGAGGAGGGGGTGCGGATGCTCGGCGAGCTGCGCAACGTCGACCCGACGACCGTGGAGATCGGAATGCCCGTCCGCGCCATGTACATCGACTTCCCGGCCAACGACGTCGGGCCGGCCTGGACCAACTACGCATGGGAGCCTGACTCATGACTGCCCCGGTAGTAGAGGTGGGCACCAAGCTGCCCGAACTCAAGCTGTACGGCGATCCCACCTTCATCGTCTCGACGGCCATCGCCACCCGCGACTACCAGGACGTGCACCACGACAGGGACAAGGCGCAGACCAAGGGGTCCAAGGACATCTTCGTCAATATCCTCACCGACACCGGCTTGGTACAGCGCTACCTCACCGACTGGGCGGGGCCGAACGCGGTGATCAAGACCATCGGGCTGCGGCTCGGGGTGCCCTGGTACGCCTACGACACGGTGACGTTCTCAGGTGAGGTCACCGCGGTCGACGACGGGCTGATCACGCTGAAGGTCGTTGGCAGCAACAGTCTTGGCGATCACGTCATCGCGAACGCCACGCTGACAGTGGGAGGTGCCTGATGCCCGGCCCACTGTCCGGCAAGGCCGCGATCGTCGGCATCGGCGCCACCGACTTCTCGAAGAACTCCGGCCGTAGCGAGTTACGGCTTGCGGCGGAGGCCGTGCTCGACGCGCTGGACGACGCGGGCCTCACGCCCGCCGACGTCGACGGCATGACGACGTTCACGATGGACTCCAACACCGAGGTCGCCGTCGCGCGCGCCACGGGAATCGGGGACCTCAAGTTCTTCTCGAAGATCCACCATGGCGGCGGTGCGGCGTGCGCCACCGTTCAGCAGGCCGCCATGGCCGTCGCCACCGGTATCGCCGACTGCGTGGTGGCCTACCGTGCCTTCAACGAGCGGTCGGGGATGCGGTTCGGCCAGGTGCAGATGCGACTGGTGGAGAACGCCGACTCGACGGGAGTCGACAACTCCTTCTCGTATCCCCACGGGTTGTCCACGCCCGCAGCGCAAGTCGCGATGATCGCCAAACGGTACATGCACCTGTCCGGCGCGACGAGCAGGGACTTCGGCGCGATCTCGGTCGCGGATCGCAAGCACGCGGCCAACAACCCGAAGGCGTACTTCTACGAGAAGCCGATCACCATCTCCGAACATCAGGCCTCGCGGTGGATCGCCGAGCCACTGCGACTGCTCGACTGCTGCCAGGAGACCGACGGTGGCGTCGCGCTCGTCATCGTCTCGCCGGAGCGCGCCAAGGATCTGAAGAACCGCCCGGCCATCATCGAGGCGGCTGCGCAGGGGGCCAGCCCAGACCAGTACTCGATGGTCAGTTACTACCGGCCGGAACTCGACGGCCTTCCCGAGATGGGTCTGGTCGGCAAGCAGATGTGGGCGCAATCCGGGCTGAAGCCGACGGACATCCAGACCGCGGTCCTCTACGACCACTTCACGCCGTTCACCCTGATCCAGCTCGAGGAGCTGGGATTCTGTGGCTGGGGCGAGGCAAAGGACTTCATCGCCGACGGCGCGATCGAGATCGGCGGACGGTTGCCCATCAACACCCACGGTGGCCAGCTGGGTGAGGCCTACATCCACGGTATGAACGGCATCGCCGAGGGTGTGCGTCAGCTGCGGGGCACGTCGGTCAATCCGGTGCCCGACGTCGAACACGTGCTCGTCACGGCGGGCACGGGCGTACCGACGTCGGGACTGATCCTCGGCTAGTGCGTTGCCACCCCCCGCGGCGACGGTAATCTGAATTCTGATTGCTGGCCGAGTTCTGATTGCCGGCCGCACTGTGTGAGGGGAGCCGTGTCGTGGGGGTGCCACCCGACCAAAGCCCGTATGGGTCGCAGACCGTGACGGGTCCTGGTTGGCCGAACGTCGACGAGGAGCAGCTCGCTTCGGCTGCGGCCGAGTACCAGGCGTGGGCAGGCAAGCTGACGGGTTCCGTCGTGCCGTTGCAGCAAAGCCAGCTGACGGCGCTGGCGGCCAAGTGGACCGGGGCCAGTTCCGTCGCAGCAGCAGGTGAGGCCACCACGATCATCGCAGGTCACGAGGCCAACGCCGCGCACGCGGCGGCCATCGCGCTCAAACTGCAGGCCATGGAGCTCAGCGTCGTCAAGACGAAGGGGTTGGCGAACGCGACGGCCGAAGAGGTCCAGCAGGAATGCATGGCGCTTCAGGCGGCTGCCGCCCTGGTCAGCAACACCGACGAGTTGATCCAGAGCCGCATCAAGATGGGTCTGTCGCAGAACATCGCATTCGTGAACGAAGCGTCGGCCGAGGTGGCCAACAGCATGGGGGTCCCGCCGAGCATGCCCAGTCCCGGCGCTCCGCCCGGCACGGCGCAGGGCGGCCAGGAAATGATGAAGATGATGAGTCAGATGGGCGGCATGGCTGCCCAACTGCCCGGTCAACTCATGGGCATGGTGACTC
>NZ_JBOGDD010000834.1:0-13672 GCF_050701675.1 Mycobacterium sp.
CTTCTATCGAGAGATCGGACGCTCCGTCAACGGGCCCGGCGGATACTTCGGAAAGAATCTCGATGCACTGACCGACTGCCTGCGGGGCGGATTCGGCACCCCGGAGAATCGACCCTACGAGTTCGAATGGCAGCACAGCGATCTATCGCGGCAACAACTGAAGGACGTACAGCGAGGGCAGCACACGTTCTTCGACGCGGTACGGGAGGCCTTCGACGACGCCGGAGTCACGCTGAACCTCAGGTGACTCCACACTCGGGCCCTCCCTTGGCCGCAGTCAAGATCAGATTGATGATCGTCCTAAGTCAGAAGGGCGACGATGACCATGATCGTCGGTATCGAGGCCGCGGTCGTGATCAGGGTGGTGTCTCGCGCCAGGACTTCGCCGCGTCGATATACCGCGGCGAACGCGTTGACGTTTTGCGCGGAGGGCAAGGCGGCGAGGACCGTGACGACCACGAGTTGCTGGGGTGATCCGTTGAACGCCCAGCGGCACAGCGCATACGCGATGACTGGCATCAGCACCAACTTGAGGACGACGGCGAGCGTGACGTCGATGCGATCGCCGTGTGGCTGCCCCCTATGGAGCGCACTCAGCGATATTCCGAATGCCAAGAGCACGGTGGGCACGGCGAGATCGGCCAGGAGTGTCAATGGGTCGAGTACCAGTCCGGGTAGCTGTGCACCGAGGGCGGACAGCGAGACCCCGATGATGCTGGCACCGATGGTGGGGTTGGCAACCAGCCGCGCCACCCGCGCCTTCACCGTCGCGTGCGCCGTTTCGGCCGAGTCCAGGATCGCGACGCCCAGCGGTATGAGCACGACGCATTGAAAGACGATCACCGATGAGACGTCGGTGGTGTTGCCGAGGACGTACGCGCTCAATGGCAGCCCGAGGTTGCCCGCGTTCACGTAGGACGACGACCAGGCGCCGATGGTGGCATCGCGACGGGACCGATGTCGGATCAGCGTGGCGATGCCGAAGTAGATCCCGAACACGATGAACGTCGCAATCACCGAGACCAGAAGCGGAAGTGAGAACACTTGCGCTGGGGTCGCTTTGGCCAGTGTGACGAGCAGTAGGGCGGGCACGCCGATGTGGAACGCGACTCGGTTCAGCACGGTCCCGGCGTTGTCACCGAGCACCCCGGTGCGTCCGACGACGACTCCGACTCCGATGATCACCGCGATGACTGCAAAGCCCTGCAACACGGCGATCAAGGACGCGCACCTCCCCCTGGGCCGATGAGACGAGTTCGACAAATGTCCAGTGAGACTGGTGGGCGCCCGTCGGAGGTCAGAGCACCTCACTCGCGACGCGGGCGGTGGCGTTCCAGACGTCCATACGCCAGCGGATGCCGTCGGCGGCGGAATCGCCGGAGTGGCCGGAGAGTTGCACCCAGCTTGCGTTGCTCAATCCGCCGAGTGCCGGCCAGTTCTCGACCGGCAGCCCGAGAAGTGCCGCCGTGAGCGCGGCGATGACCGCGTTGTGAGCGGTCAGGACAACCGGCCGGTCGGGTTCATCGCCGCCCCAGTCGGGCTGATCCATCACCAGGTGTTCCACGACCGGCAGTGCGCGTTCGGCGACGTCGACGCGGCTCTCGCCACCATGCCGCGCCCAGGTGGGATCGTCGTGCCACTGCCGCCTGGATCCTGGAGCAGCGGAATCGATCTCGGGTTCGGTGAGGCCCTGCCAGTGGCCGAGATGCATCTCCCTCAGACGCGGATCGATGCGTATGGGTTGTCCGGTCTGCTCGGCCAAGGCCTGGGCGGTCTCGCGGGCGCGGCGGAGGTCAGAGGAGACGATGAGCAGTGGGTCGAGTTTCGCCAGTGTTGCGGCAACGTCGGCGGCTTGCCGTCGTCCGAGGTCGGTGAGTTCGGTGTCTCGTTGGCCCTGCATCCGTCCCTCGGTGTTGAAGTTGGTTTCCCCGTGGCGCAACAAGACTAGGCGCCGGATGGTCATCACGCTCCCTGCCGTTGTCTAATGGGCATTTGAGCAGAGACGTCGATGTCGGATCCCTTCCTCGGGTCGGCGCTGAGTCGTGTCGGTTAGCGCGCCTCAACCGAAGAGCGTCAGCGCTTCTTCGTAGCGTTCGCGCGGGACGGTTTTCAGCGATGCGACGGCGTCGAGGAGGGGGACGTTGACCAGATCGGTGCCCCTGGCTGCGACCATGGAGCCCCAGGCGCTGTCGTGGGCAGACTGCACGGCGGCCATTCCCATCCGAGTGGCCAGGACGCGGTCGAAGGCGGTGGGCACGGCACCGCGTTGAATGTATCCCAGTGTGGTGGCCCGTGTTTCGATACCGGTGCGGTCCTCGATCATCGGTGAGAGTACGTCGGCGATTCCCCCGAGACGGGGCCGACCGAAGGTGTCGAGGCCGCGGGTGTGATGCGGGGTGTCCATGGTGTCCAAGGCGAATCCCTCGGCGACGACGACCAGGGGGGTGCGTCCGCGGTCGCGGGTGCTCTCCACCCATTTGCAGATGGTGTCGATCGATTCGGGTACTTCGGGGATGAGGATGGAATGCGCGCTGGTGGCGATGCCGGCGTGCAGTGCGATCCACCCGGCGTTACGTCCCATCACCTCGACGACCATGCACCGGTGGTGGGCTTCGCCGGAGGTTTGAATCCGGTCGATGGCCTCGGTGGCGATCTCCACGGCGGTGTCGAAGCCGAAGCAGTAATCGGTGGCAGAGAGGTCGTTGTCGATGGTCTTGGGAACGCCGACGACGTTGAATGCGCTGCGGTGCAGTTCGGCGGCCACCGACAGCGTGCCCTCCCCGCCGATGGTGATCAGTCCGTCGACGCCGAGGTCGCCAAGCGCGTCGTAGACGGTGGTGTCGTCCATCCCGCCGGCGAACGGGTTGGTCCGCGAGGTTCCCAGAATGGTTCCGCCGCGCCGCGACAACCCGCGGACCGCCTTCCAGTCGAGCACCTCGTAGTCGCGGTCGATCACCCCGCGCCACCCGTCGCGGAAGCCGATGAACTCGTCGCCGAATTCGCGGGTGCCCTTGAGAACTGCGCCACGGATGACCGCGTTGAGGCCGGGGCAGTCGCCGCCGCTGGTGAGTATCCCTAGCTTCATGGCTGGTCGTCCTGGCTCAGAAGATGCGCAGCGCCGAAGTCGCCGGAGCATCGAGGAGTTCGGCGATCTCGTCGTCGAGTTCCAGCAGGGTGACTGAGGCGCCGGCCATGTCCAGTGCGGTGCAGTAGTCGCCGACGTAGGACCGCTCGATCGTGATGCCGCGCTCTTCGAGCAGCTCGTGGACGTGCCCGAACAGGAGGTACAGCTCGCTGATCGGGGTTCCGCCAAGACCGTTGACCATCACGGCCACCCGCGCACCGGAGTTGAACGGCTTGTCGGAGACGATGACCTCGACCATCTCGTCGATGATCTTGTTCGCTTCGCGCATCTTCTCGCGCTTGCGGCCTGGTTCGCCGTGGATGCCGACACCGAATTCCACCTCGTCGTCGGCCAGGTCGAACAGCGGTTCGCCCTTGGAAGGTGGGGTGCACGCGGTCAGTGCCATCCCCATGGAGCGCATCTGGGAGTTGACGCGCTCCCCGATCTTGCGGACCTCACTGAGGTCTAGGCCGGCCTCTGCGGCGGCGCCGACGGCCTTGATGACGAAGAAGTTCCCCGCCACGCCGCGCCGGCCGATGGTGTACGTCGAGTTCTCGACAGCGACGTCGTCGTCGATGAACAGCAGCTCGGCGGTGACGCCTTCGGCCTCGGCCACTTCCTGGGCCATCTCGAAGACCATCTTGTCGCCGGTGTAGTTGTTGACCAGGAGCAGCACCCCCTTGTCGGTGTTCACCCGCCGGATCGCTTCGAGCACGTTGTCCAGCGGCGGGGCAGCGAAAATGTCACCGGGGCAGGCGATGTCGAGCAGACCCTTCCCGACGTTCATCACGTGGGCGGGTTCGTGGCCGGAGCCGGACCCTTGCACGATCGCCACCTTGCCGGCCACGGGGGCATCGGCGCGGACGATCAGGTTGTACTGCGGGTCGTGGCGCAGGGTGGCGGGGTTCGCGCGGGCGATGCCGGCGAGGACTTCTGGGACGAAGTTCTTGGGGTCGTTCATGAAGCGCTTCATTGCTCGTTCTCCAGTCTGGGATTCTCGCGAATAGGTGCGTTCAGTGGTCGCGGCGTGCGCCGGAATCGGTTACGTCCATAGGGCGGCAATCTTCTCGGACATGACGGCGATCGCGACGGCGCCTGGGTCGGGGGCACCGATGCTGCGGTCGCCGACGTAGCTGGCCCGTCCGCGGCTGGCGGCCAGTTCGGTGGTGTGGTCCGCGCCGGCGCGGGCGGCCTTGGCCGCGGCGTGCGCGACGTCCCCTGGGGTGGCTTCCTTGGTGGACCAGGCGGCGACCTCGTCGCGCAGCGGGCACAGTGCGTCGAGGAGGGTCTTGTCGCCGACGGAGGCGCCTCCGCGTTTCTGGATGCCTGCGATGGACGCGTCGAGCATGCCAACGACCTGCGTAATGCCGATGTCTTCGCCGTCGGTGATGGCTCCGCCTGCGCGCAGGAATGCGGTCCCCCAGATGGGTCCCGACGTGCCACCGAGCCGCTTCATCAACGTCGTGGCCACACCGCGCAGGAATGCCGGTGACTCGTTGGCCGACAGTGCATCCCACTGTTCCAAGACGATTTCGAAACCGCGGGCCAGTGAGTACCCGAAGTCGCCGTCGCCGAACGCGGCGTCGAGTTCGCAGAAGTACGCCTCGTTCTCGATCGCGGTCTCGGCGATCGTGCGCACCGCCTGGCGCAGTGGGTCGGTGGTGGTCACTTCTCCTCCTTTGGTGTCGAGGCGGACTGGTTGTGCATCGCGAGAAGTCGTGTCAGCGCATCGATGTCGACGAGGTCGGGGAAATTCACCTGGTGGGGATCGGCGAGCACGGTGGCTGGTTGGGCTGGGTCACCGAGTGTGGAGATCACCGCGGATGCCTCGGAGAAGTTCTCGTCGAGGGTGTAGCTGCTGGGGGTGACCACGCATGCCAGGCCGGCGGCGTGGGCCGCGCGCAACCCGACGGCGCTGTCTTCGATCACCACCGTCGCCCGGGAGTCGGCGCCGAGTTCGGCGACCGCGAGCCGGTAGATGTCTGGGGCAGGCTTCTTGCGGGGCACCATGTCCCCGGCGAACACCGGAATGCCAGCTGCGGCGGACCCTGCTGCGCGCTCGAGAACCGACCGTACCGACTCCACGGCTGAGGTCGAGGCGACTGCCACGTTCCAGCCGTCGGCCAGCGCCGCGGTGATCAGCCGGGTCACTCCGGGGCGGGGCGGCATCACGCCGTCGGCGACCATGTCCCGATAGATCCGGGTCTTGACCGCGTGGATCTTCTTGACGTACTCCACCGCTGGGGCGGTGTGGTTGGTGACGTCGGCCTCGGCCAGGGCGGCGGCGATGCGTTCCTTGCCGCCGCCGATCTGCACCAGCCGGGCGTAGTCGTCCTCGCTCCACTTCATCGGGATCCCGAGTTCGGCGAACGCGGCGTTGAACGCAGGCAGGTGGCCGAAGCGTTCGGTGTCGGCGAGCACCCCGTCGCAGTCGAAGATCAGCGAGAACTTCTGGGTGGTCATGCCGCCGTACCCGAGCTGCCGAACTGTCGCATCAGACCGCTGACCAGCGTCTGAATATCCGCGGCGGTGTGACGGAACAGCGAGGGCGGATCCCACTTGTCGGTGACCGAGCACTGTTCGAGGTAGGCAAGGGTGGACTGCATGTAGGTCATCTTCAATGCGGTGGAGATGTTGACCTTGGCGCAGCCGAGCGCGATCAAACGGGTGAAGTCGTCATCGGTCAGTCCGCTGCCACCATGCAGTGCGACGGGGATCGCCGTCTTCGCCACGACGTCCTCGACCCGTTGGTAGTCGAGCACCGGCGCCTGTTTGTAGACGCCGTGGGCGTTGCCTATCGCGGGGGCGAACACGTCGACGCCGGTCTCGGTGATGAAGTCCAGCACCACCTGCAGCGGTTGGCGTGCGGCTTCGTCGTCGGAGCCGTGACCGTCCTCGACGCCGGTGATCGACTCGATCTCCCCTTCGACCTGCGCGCCGTGTGCCCGGGCCTCGGCCACCACCTCCACGGTCTGGCGCTGGTTCTCTTGCACCGGCATCTCCGAAGCATCGAAGAGCACCGAATTCCAGCCCAGGTCAAGGCATTCGGTGATGACGGTCCGGTCGGGACAGTGGTCCAGGTGCAGCGACACCGGGACTTCGATGCCGGCCGTCATCGCCGTCCACATCGAGTACAACGTGGAGGCGCCGATGGTGCGAACCGTCTTCACCGACGTCTGCACGATCAGCGGGGACCGCTCGGCGACGGCGGTCGCGAGCACTGCCTCCATCGTGAGGTCGTTGAAGACGTTGATCGCCGCAACGCCGTAACGCTTCTCGAATGCGGGTTTGATGATCTCGTCGAGTGCCACGACAGGCATGCCGAGTCCTTTCTGAACGGGGTGGTTCTATCGGCGGCCAACGTGCGTCCCAACACCTTTGGAATCGTGCAGGTGTGGTGTGCGGTCAGGCGCTGCGTGGGTTCGTCGTTGGGCGATTCACGAGGTTGCCATCGGTTGCTTGCTCGCCTCGCTGGGTGCGGCCTGCGGATTCGACTCCGCCGCCAGGGCACCGTCAGTGCCGGGTGGTGCTGACTGGACGGCGATGCCGTCGTCGTCGGCATGGCGGGTCTTGGCCGCCAACACGGCGACGATCGTGAGGATCGACCCGAAGATCAGCAGCAGAGAGATCGCGGCAGTGCCACCGGTCCTGCTGTACAGGAAGGTCGCCAGGATCGGCACGGGGGCCGAGGTCACCACACCCGAGATCTGATAGGCCATGGCTGCGCCGGTGTAGCGCACCCGCGGGGCGAACAGCTCGGGTACGAAACTCGATACGCAGGCATAGGAGAGACCGTGACCGATGGGCAGGGACAGGATGAGCGCGGCGTACACCGCCCAGGTCTGCCCGGTCTGCAGCAGTGCGAAGACCGGGAAGGCGATCACGGCGACGCCGATCGCTCCCGCGATCATGATGAGTTTGAGGCCATACCGGTCACCGATGATCGCCACGAGTGGGATCACGATGGCTTGAAGAACCGCGCCGACGATGATCGCAAGGAAGAAGGTGCTGGGCGCAATCCCGTTCGAGGTGCCGTAACTCAGGAAGTACACCGTGGCCATCCAGAAGATGCCGTTGGCGGCGGCGACACTGAAGATCCCACAGAGCAGGGCGCGTTTGGAGGTTTTGAACAGATCTGCGATCGGGAAGCGTGCCGTCTCGCCCCGCTCCTCGACCTCGACGAACTCCGGGGACTCCGAGATCTTCAGTCGCACATACAGTCCGACGACGACCAGGAAGAACGAGGCCAGGAACGGGATACGCCAGCCCCAGGCCTGGAAGGAGTCCTCGGGAAGCTTCTGGACGAGGTAGAAGGCGCCGCTGGACAAGACGAGTCCCAATGGCACTCCGCACTGCGGGAAGCTCGAGTAGAACGCCCGTTTGCCTCGGGGTGCGTGTTCGAGAGCCATCAACACCGCCCCGCCCCATTCGCCGCCGACGGCGAAGCCCTGGGCGAATCGGAGTGCTACCAGCAAGACCGCCGACCAGATGCCGATCGAGCTGTAGGTCGGCAGCAGACCCATGACGAACGTGGCGGCGCCCATCAGACCGATGGAGTACACCAGCATGGTCTTGCGGCCGATCCGGTCACCGAAGTGTCCGAACACCAGCCCACCGATCGGGCGGGCGACGAACGCCACGGCCAGCGTGGTCAACGAGGCCAGGGTGGCGGCGACGGAATCGAGGTTCGGGAAGACCTGTGAGTTGAAGATCAGCACGGCCGCGGTGCCGAAGATGTAGTAGTCGTACCACTCGATGGTGGTGCCGATGAGGCTGGAGAACGCCACCTTGGCGGGGTTCTGCCTGACCGCTTCCACGGCGGCGACGACCTCGGATTCCTTGACCTCTGACTCGTTGACGTCACTCATGTCGAAAACCCCTCACCACTCGTCGATGCCGGTGGCGTTGCCGAAGAGTTTCATCACGGCCATCTGGTCCTTATCGCCCCAGCCGAGTCCCTCAGCCATCGAGAACATCTGCGAGGAGAGTGCAGTCGCCGCCGAGGGCACCTTGAGGTCCTGGGCATACTGCGCGGCGATCCGCATGTCCTTGGCGATCAACCGGATCGCGAAGCGCGGGTTGTCGAAGTCGTTCTCCAACACCACGTTCTTGACCAGTTCGGTCATCACCCAGCAGCGCGACGTGCTCGTCGAGAGCACCTCGTAGAGCCTTTTGGCGGGAATGCCGGCCTTGGTGCCGACGGTGAACGCCTCGGCCATGGCCATCATCTGGATTCCGATGGCCAGCTGGTTGATCGTCTTGGTGGTGGCGCCCATGCCGGAGGCTCCCATGTATTCGATTCGTTCGCCGATGATCTCGAGGATCGGCTTCACCGAGTCCAGTACCGACTCGTCGCCGCCCACCATGATCGTCAGCGAGCCTGCCGCAGCACCAGCTGGGCCACCGCTGACCGGCGCATCGAGCCAGTGCACGTCGCGCTCGTGCAACAGCCCCGAGATGCGTTGCGGCGTAGTCGGAGCCACCGAAGACAGGTCCACGATGACCTGACCCGGACGCGTTCCCTCGACGAGGCCGTCTTCACCGAAGGTGACGTCCTCGACCTGCGGGGTGTCGGGCAGCGACAGCAGGATCACATCGGCACGGCGGGCAACTTCGGATGGGGTGGACGCGGACTTGGCTCCGGACTCGACCAGGCGGTCGACGACCTCGGCGTTCTGGTCGTGCACGATGAGGCTCACGCCGGCCTTGAGCAAATTCTCGCAGTTGCGCGAGCCCATGATGCCGAGGCCGATGAATCCGACGGTCTGTTCGGTCATAACCCTCAGGCCTCCTTGCGGATGTCGGGACGGCCGCCGTCGCCGAGGACGACGATGATCAGGATTTCGTCGGAGTGGGGGGCGTCGGCAACGCGTACCTCCCAGCTGAACAGCTGCGAGGTGTCCGTATCGGCGAGCGAACCGCCATCCAGGGCGCTGCGCAGTGACAGGTCGATCGTGGCGCCAACGCCGCCGCGCTTCTCCGCGGCAGGTACCACGGCGCTGCCCTTGGTGGCGGCGCGCTGGAAGTCACCGAAAGCCTTGGTGTGGATGATCGCGGAACCGTGCTGGACCTCGCCGCCCTCCCCCACCAGCGTCGCCTTGCCGAACACGGTGGCCTGGGTTCCCAATGCCGCCGAGGCGAGGGCAGTCAGCCGCTCTCCGAGTTCGGGGCTGTAGATCTGGGAGAACAGCGCCAGGTCCTTGGTGACCTGGCCGGCGTAAGGGTTCTTGACCACGGCGATCGAGGCCGCGAGGCGCAGCGGGGTGGCCAGGACGCCTGCACCCTCCAGGTACACCTCCTCGGTGATCGTGGTGACTTTGCGGATGGTCAAATCCATGTGAACTCCTGTGTGTACGTATACATTTGTGATGCGGCACACTGTGGCACAGACCCCCTCGAGAGCGCAAGCCCTTCCCCTCGGCCACTCACCCCAAGAAGAAGTGCCAGGTACAGGCGACTTTGAGCAAACAAGTGATAGCTAGTGACATTCTTCAATACACCGTGTAAGAGTGTTACCCATCACAATTGGATACGTACACATTGCCTGTCCGCCGCGCCGTCCAGCGGGCCTTGGCACCCTCGTCGACGAACAACGCGCTGGTCAGGAGTTTTACCTATGAGGAACACACCGTGAGCGCGACGATCCGGCCGCGGTTGCTGCGCCGGGCATCGGCACTGGTGACGGCCGCATGCTCGGTCGCGGCGCTGTCCGGCTGCCTGGTGGACACCCATGCCGCCACGCTCGGCGAAGCCCATCCCGGTCCGTACACCATCGCGATCTCCAACGGCTACACCGGCAACACCTGGCGAACTCAGTTCATCGGCAATCTTCAGAACCGCGCCAATGAGCTCAAGGATCAGGGCATCCTCAAGGACTTCACCCTGGTCAGCGCGGGCACCGACATCAACCGCCAGCTCTCCCAGATCGATCAGATCGTGCTGGACAAGCCCGACGCCGTCCTGATCGCCCCGACCTCGGGCGCAGCGGCGGAGGTGGCGGCCGAGAAGTTCAAGGCGGCCGGCATCGTGCCGTTCGTCATCAACGATCCGGCGCCGACCAAATCCGCGATCAACATCGTGCCCGACAACGCTGCCTGGTACGCCGCCCAAACCCAGTGGCTCGTCGACGGACTCGGCGGCAAGGGCGAGATCGTCCAGGTCACCGGCCTGCCCGGCAATCCGTCCGACACTGCGCGGCAGAAGGCGGCCACCGACATCCTGGCCAAGTTCCCTGGCATCAAGACGGTGGCCACCGTTCCGGGATATTGGGACCAGGGCAAGGCGCGCCAGGCGATGTCCACGGTGTTGTCCAGCCACAGCAACATCAGCGGGGTGCTCGAACAGGACATCATGGGCCTTGGCGTGATCCAGGCGTTCGAGTCCGCAGGGGTGCCGCTGCCGAAGTACATGATCGGCGACTACACCAAGGGCTTCTTGGAGAAGTGGCAGTCGCTGCCCGCGCTGGAAACCATGGCCGTCCCCTACTCCCCCACCGACGGCTCGGACGCGCTCAACATCATCGTCAAGATCCTGGCTGGCGGAAAGATCAAGCCCGGTGTCCTGCAACCCAATTCGATCGACTCGTCCATTCTGGACAACACGATCTTCCTTCCGCCCTCCCTGGCCATCACCCGCGACGGCAAGAAGGGAACCTGGACGCCCCCCGGAATGGACGTCATCAGCCTCGACGAAGCGCTGAACCGCGTCGACGGCAAACCCGACACCTTCGCGGTGGAAGCCCCAGTATCCGAGGAGCAGATCAATGCCTACTTCCAGTGATGCCGCCGTGCTCCTCACGGTGACGGGCATGGCCAAGAACTTCGGCCACGTCCAAGCCTTGAAGAACGTCGACCTCCACGTGCGCGCCGGCACCGTGCACGCACTGATGGGGGGCAACGGCTCCGGGAAGAGCACCTTGTCCAAGGCACTGCTTGGGGTGATCCGTCCCGACGCCGGCCGCATCGACGTCGACGGCGGGCACCAGATCGTGGATCCGGTCACCAGCCGCGCGGCCGGGGTATACGGCACTTACCAGGAGACTGCACTCGCCGGGGATCTCACCGTCACCGAGAACATTCTCATAGACGCGCTGCCCACCCGCCTCGGGCTGGCCTCCACCCGCACCATCGACACCACGATCACCGACGTCATCGACCGGGTCGGACTCACACCCGCGATCCTCGACACCAAGGTGCGCGACCTGCCGCTGGACCAACGCTGCCTGGCTGAACTGGCCCGCGTCCTGGTCCATCGACCGCGGCTGCTCATCGTCGACGAACTCACCGCCTCCCTTCGACGCGACCAGGTCGTCCGCGTCGGCGCCATCCTGCGCGAGGTGGCCGGGTCCGGATCAGCGGTGCTGTTTGTCTCGCACCGCCTCGAAGAAGTCACCGAGTTCTGCGACAGCGCAACAGTTTTGCGCAACGGCCGCACCGTCGTGCACGCCGACCGCCTCGCCGAGCACCCACTCGACGACCTGATGGCCGCCATGACCGGCAGCGGCGCCACCGCCGGATCCGCGGCACGCCAACGCCAAGTGCGCACCGACACCGCCAGCACCGAGCGCGACGAACCGGCCACCGTCCTCGGTGTCGATGACCTCGCGGTCACCGAGTTCGCCAGCACGGTGTCACTACACGCCAATCCCGGTGAAATCGTGGGTATCTCGGGGCTCAGCGGCAACGGACAATCCGAGCTGCTGCGCAGTCTCTACGGCGCCCTCGGGCATCGCGACGGCGCCATCCGCGTCGACGGCGAACCGGTCCGGATCCGCTCGGTCGCCGACGCGGTCCGCAGCGGGATCGGCTACATCTCAGGGGAACGCGAACGCGAGATGGTGTTCGGTCACCGCTCGATCGACGAAAATCTCGGCGTCGTCGCAATGGCCTTCAAGAAGGCCTTCGACCCCCGGCTGGTGATGCAGCGCATGGCGTTGGTCACTCACGAACGGGCCCAGATTCGCACCCTGAGTGGTGGCAACCAGCAGAAGGTCGTCGTGGGACGCTGGCTGGGAATCAAACCCCGCGTCCTGCTGGCAGATGACCCGACCCGTGGCGTTGATGTCCAGACCCGCAACGAGATTCACGGTCTGATCCGGGAAATGGTCACCGCCAACGCCTCCGCCGCGGTGGTCGTCTCCAGCGACGACCACGAGCTCGCCGAGATCTGTGACCGGGTTTACATCCTGCACCAGGGCCACGTCGTCGATGAGCTGGCCGGCGACAACGTCACCGAAGAAGCCATCGCCCACGCCTGCCTGATCGGGCACACCAGCGCCCACAACCTCAGCTCAGCCCCCACCGGAGGTGCCCGATGACCGACACACTGACCGCCGGCATGCCCCGCACCGTCGCGCCGGGACGCCCGTTGACCGGATTCCTCGAACGCGCCGGCCGTTGGCGAGGGCTACCCACTGCCCTTCTCGTCGTGGTCCTGTTCGTCATCAACACGATCCTGTCGCCGAACTCGGCTACCCCGTACTCCCTGACCAGTTTCTTCGCCACCTACCTGCCGTCGATCTGCCTGGCGATCGGCGTGTCGTTCACCATGCTCGTCGGCGGCATCGATCTGTCGCTCGGGCCGGTGATGGGCCTGTCCGGAATCTTCACGGTGCTGCTGTCCTCGGTCGGCATGCGGCTGTTCACCCTGGGCCCCAGCGGGATGGCCACCGACTGCAGCACGCCAGGCATCTGCAACAACGGCATCCCGTTCTGGGCTGCCGCCCTGGTCGGCATCCTCGTCGGCGGACTGTTCGGTGCGCTCAACGGCGTTGCCGTCGCCTACTTCCGGCTGCAGCCGCTGATGGTCACCCTGGCCACCGGATTCATCGCCGGCGGGGCGTCGCTGTGGATCTTTCCCAAGCCCGGCGGGCGCATCCCTGACGGGCTCACCGCAAGCTACGTCGCCGCCCGCATCCCGCCCCTGGGCCTCGTCATCACCATCGTCCTGGTCCTGGCGGCGCTTGCGGCGATGAAGACCAGCTGGGGGGTTCGGATGCGCGCCGTCGGCAGCGACCGCACCCGCGCGTTCGCCGCAGGAGTGCCAGTGCGCCCCACCACGGCCTCGGCCTACGTCGCCTCCGGCGTCCTGGCCGGCATCGCCGGGGTTCTGTTCACCCTCAACGTCGCCTCCGCCGACCCGACCCTTGGCGCCACCTTCACCCTCAACGCCGTTGCCGGGGCCGTCCTCGGTGGCGCAGCACTGCGCGGCGGCTGGGCCGAACCCGTCGGCCCGGCTCTGGGAGCCATCGCGCTGGGACTGCTCAACTCGCTCGTCGTGTCCCTGCACATCTCCATCTACTACCAGCAGCTGGTCTCCGGCATCGCGATCGTGGTCGGTCTGGCTGCGACCCAGGTGTTCTTCTCCAGGCAAAGGAACGCGCAATGACCATTGCACCCGACACGGCCCCGGTCGCGCCGAACACTCAGGCCGACAACGGATCTCGAACCGACCTGCTTGCCCTGATCCGGCGCTATCCGTGGCTGCCGTCGGTGGTCGTCAGCGTCGCACTGCTGATCATCGGGCAGATCATCTCGCCCGGATTCGGGT
>NZ_JBOGDD010000835.1:0-8284 GCF_050701675.1 Mycobacterium sp.
GCCAAGGTGCTGATCGGCGGCGAGCGCAACCAGCTGCAAGGTGATCTGGAAGGCGGCTACTACGTCAAGCCGACGGTGTTCAAGGGCCACAACAAGATGCGCATCTTCCAGGAAGAGATCTTCGGACCGGTGGTGTCGGTGACCACCTTCAAGGACGAGGAAGAAGCGCTGAGCATCGCCAACGACACACTCTACGGCCTGGGCGCCGGTGTGTGGAGCCGTGACATGAACACCGCGTTCCGGATGGGCAAGGGCATCCAGGCGGGTCGGGTGTGGACCAATTGCTACCACCAGTACCCGGCGCACGCGGCCTTCGGCGGCTACAAGCAATCGGGCATCGGGCGCGAGAACCACAAGATGATGCTCGACCACTACCAGCAGACCAAGAACCTGATGGTGTCCTACAGCGACAAGGCCCAGGGGTTCTTCTAGGCCCCCGGCCCCCGCCGAACGTGGATTACCCCCACGCTTGGTCGAGGAAAACGTGACGGTAATCCACGTTCGGCAGAGAAGGGAAGGGATGACGATGGGCGCTGATGTACCCAGTCGGGCGCTGATCACCGAGTCGGCAGCCGAGTTGTTGCGGACACTGCAGAATCGCCACGGCGCGTTGATGTTTCACCAGTCGGGCGGCTGCTGTGACGGGTCCTCCCCGATGTGTTATCCGGACGGCGAGTTCCTGGTGGGCGACCGCGACATACTGCTAGGCATTCTTGATGTAGGGACTGGCGTACCGGTGTGGATCTCCGGAAGTCAGTTCGCGGCGTGGAAGCACACCCAGCTGGTCATCGACGTGGTTCCCGGCCGTGGCGGCGGCTTCAGCCTCGAGACCCCGGAGGGCATGAGGTTCCTCAGCCGCGGCCGCGCGTACACCGAGGAGGAGAACCGGCTGCTCGACGACGATCCTCCGGTCACCGGGTCGCGGTACGAGCTCGGCGAGCGGCCGCGGGACGTCGGCACACACGTCGTCGCCGAGGCCGCCGATGCCTGCCCGATACCGGCCGTCAGAGGGGTGCGGGCGCAGGCGTAGTGGATCGGCCGTTGGCCCGACGACCATGACCATTAGGCTGGTCGCGTGACTCACTATGACGTCGTCGTACTCGGTGCCGGTCCCGGAGGTTACGTTGCAGCCATTCGTGCTGCCCAGCTCGGGTTGAGTACCGCCGTCATCGAGCCGAAGTACTGGGGCGGTGTCTGCCTCAACGTCGGCTGCATCCCGTCCAAGTCGCTGCTGCGCAACGCCGAACTGGCGCACATCTTCACCAAGGAAGCCAAGACGTTCGGCATCAGCGGGGACGTGTCGTTCGACTACGGCTCGGCGTTCGACCGCAGCCGCAAGGTCGCCGACGGCCGCGTCGCCGGCGTGCACTTCCTGATGAAGAAGAACAAGATCACCGAGATTCACGGCCGCGGAAGCTTCACCGACGCCAACACGATCTCGGTCGAATTGAACGACGGTGGTACCGAGTCCGTCACCTTCGACAACGCCATCATCGCGACCGGCAGCAGCACGCGGTTGGTGCCGGGCACGTCGCTGTCGGAGAACGTCGTCACCTACGAAGAGCAGATTCTGGCGCGGGAACTACCCAAGTCGATCGTCATCGCCGGCGCAGGCGCCATCGGCATGGAGTTCGGCTATGTGATGAGCAACTATGGCGTCGACGTCACCATCGTCGAGTTCCTGCCCCGTGCGCTGCCCAACGAGGATGCCGAGATCTCCAAGGAGATCGAGAAGCAGTTCAAGAAGCTCGGCGTCAAGATCCTCACCGGCACCAAGGTCGAGTCGATCGTGGATGGAGGGGCTGAGGGTTCCGTCAAAATCGTCGTCAGCAAGGACGGCAAGACCGACGAGCTGAAGGCCGACAAGGTCCTGCAATCGATCGGCTTCGCGCCCAACGTCGAGGGTTTCGGTCTGGACAAGGCCGGTGTCGCGCTGACCGACCGCAAGGCCATCGGCATCGACGACTACATGCGCACCTCCGTCCCGCACATCTACGCCATCGGTGACGTCACCGCGAAGCTGCAGCTCGCGCACGTCGCCGAGGCGCAGGGCGTGGTCGCTGCCGAAACCATCGCGGGCGCAGAGACATTGGCGCTCGGCGACTACCGGATGCTGCCCCGTGCCACCTTCTGCCAACCGCAGGTCGCCAGCTTCGGGCTCACCGAGCAGCAGGCCCGCGACGAGGGTTACGACGTCAAGGTGGCGAAGTTTCCGTTCACCGCCAACGGCAAGGCGCACGGCCTCGGCGAGCCCGGCGGCTTCGTCAAGATCATCGCCGACGCGAAGTACGGCGAACTGCTCGGCGGCCACCTGATCGGGCACGACGTCTCCGAACTCCTACCCGAGCTGACACTCGCGCAGAAGTGGGATCTCACGGTCAACGAGCTCACCCGCAACGTGCACACCCACCCGACGCTGTCCGAGGCATTGCAGGAGTGCTTCCACGGCTTGGCCGGCCACATGATCAATTTCTGAGTGACGCACGCGTGAGAGCGACGGTTGTCGCCGGCATCGGCGGGTTGATCATCGGCCATGTCCTGTGGCTGATCGCGATTTCGTTCGCCACCAAGACGACGACGGTCAACGCATGGGTACTGGTCATCTCGGCAGCGTCGCTGCTGCTCGCGGTGGCCGGCGGCGTGTTGGGCTTGATGTCCCACCGCCGCAAGGCGACTGCGAAGACGGCCTTTCTGTGGTGCCTGCCGGTGGCACCCATCCTGTTCACCATCTGCGTGCTCGGGGTCACCTACCTCTAGCCCGCACGCGCCGGTGAACGCTCAGTCGGGGAAGTCCAGCGGGATCTTCAGGGTCGCCATCGTCGCGGCCAACCCGTCATACTGCGACGCCAGCATGCAGAACTCGATCAACTGCTTGCGGTCGAGATGCGATGCCAGCGCCGTCCAGGTCTCCGGTGACATCGACCGGGTGACGACGAACTCGTCGGTCGCCGTGATGAGGACCCGCTGCTTGTCGGTCAGCCCCTCGGAATCCGGTCCCTTGAAGATCCGGGCCTGAGTCTCGTCGTCGAGGCCGCGCGTTCTGGCAAGGCGACGGTGCTGCTGAAGTTCGTACTCGCAGTCACGCAGGTGTCCGACGCGCAGGATGACCAACTCGGCGTCTCTGCGCGACAACCGTCCCCAGTTGAGCAGCACCCCGGAGAACGGCAGCCACGCGAGGAACAGCAACTTGTGCTGCCCGATGGTGTCCATCAGGTGAAAGCGTGGCGCCCGGATCACCCGGGCCCCGGCCTTGGCGATGATCCAGCCGACGGGCCCCAGTTCGCGAAGACTGCCGGTCGACGGGATGCGGGCGGGTGTGGTCTCGGTCATGACCGTCGACTCCTCGGACAAGCGTTCGTCATGGGTGCTTCACCAGGTAGGGCGACACCGTGCTGCGGTGCTCGTCGAGGTCCAACGCTCGGCCGAGAGCAGGAAAGGCGCGCTGGGGGCAGTTGTCCCGTTCGCACACCCGACAGCCGGCGCCGATCGGTGTGGCGATGTCACCAGACAAGTCGAGACCTTCCGAATACGCGAGTCGCTGCGCGTGCCGCAGTTCGCAGCCAAGGCCGATTGCGAACGTCTTGCCCGGCTGACCATAGCGCGAGGCGCGGCGCTCCACGGTACGGGCGACCCACATGTAGTGACGGCCGTCAGGCATCTGGGCGATCTGCACGAGGATCTTGCCGGGGTTGGCAAACGTCTCGTAGACGTTCCACAGCGGGCAGGTGCCACCGCTCGAGGAGAAGTGAAACCCGGTGGCGGACTGGCGCTTCGACATGTTGCCGGCGCGGTCGACCCGCACGAAGGAGAGCGGCACGCCGCGCATGGACGGCCGCTGCAGCGTGGACAGCCGGTGCGCGATGGTCTCGTAGCTGACCGAGTAGAACGCCGAGAGGCGCTCGACGTCGTAGCGGAAGTTCTCGGCGACGTCGTGGAACTGGCGGTACGGCAGCACCGTCGCCGCGGCGAAGTAGTTGGCCAGGCCCAGTCGGGCCAACGTCTTGGACTCGTCGCTGGTGAAATTGCCTTGCGCGACCAGCGTGTTGATCAGCTCCCCGAACTCGAGGTAGGCCAGCTCGGTGGCGAGCTTGAACACGTACTGGCCCGACGAGAGGTGGCTGCCGATCTCGAGGGTCTTGGTGCTCGGGTCGAACCGATGCATGACGGTGTCGCCGAGGTCGATGCGCTTGACGATGTGCACGCCGTGCACCCTGATCAGCCGGTCGGACAGCTCGCCCGCCAGTTCGGTGCGGTGCATGCGCATCCGAATGGTGAGGTCTTCGGCGGCGGTGTCGAGTTCGTGCAGGTAGTTCTGACGCTCGTAGAAGTAGTCCCGTACCTCTTCGTGCGGCATGGTGATGGAGCCCGACCCTGGATTGAAGCCGATGCCGTCGGAGTAGCGGTCCTCGGTGGCGGCCGCCAGTTGGGTGGTGGTCAGCCGGTAGCGGCGGTGCAGGTTCACCATTGCCCGCGCGAGCGTCGGATGTCCGGTGACGATGTCGGCGATCTCGGAGGGGTCGACGTCGATGCCGAGGTCCCGGTCCATCGTCACCTCACGCAGCTCGGCGACCAGCCGGGTGTCGTCCTGGCTGGCGAAGAAGGTCGCGTCGACGCCGAACACCTCGGTGATGCGCAGCAGGACGGCCACAGTCAGTGGACGCACGTCGTGCTCGATCTGGTTCAGATAGCTGGGGGAGATGTCGAGCATCTGCGCCAACGCCGCCTGGCTGAAGCCACGCTCGCTGCGAAGCTGACGCACTCGCGATCCGACGAAGGTCTTGGCCACGTGCTCCAGCCTAACAACGCTGTTAAGCCAGGCTTCGCATTCTTGGCATCGGAGTCCTCGTGGCAGTATCGAAATTCGTGAGTAGCAGCACTGGAGCAGCCACGGGCCTGGCCAAGACGATGATGCCGGTCCCGGATCCGCACCCCGACGTCTTCGACATCGAATGGCCGCTGCGGGTCGCCGACACCGACCGCCATGGCAGACTCCGTTTCGACGCCGCGACCCGCCACATCCAGGACGTCGGCTCGGACCAGCTGCGCGAACTGGGGCACGAGGAAACGCACCCGCTGTGGATCGTCCGGCGCACGATGATCGACATGTTCGGGCCCATCGAGTTCAAGGACATCCTGCGGATGAGGCGGTGGTGCTCGGGAACGTCCAACCGGTGGTGCGAGATGCGGGTCCGCATCGACGGCCGCAAGGGTGGCCGCATCGAGTCCGAGGCCTTCTGGATCAACATCAACCGGGAGACGCAGGGCCCGGCGCGCATCTCCGATGACTTCATCGCGGGTTTGCAGCGGACCACCGACGTCGACAGGTTGCGCTGGAAGGCGTATCTGAAGGCAGGCGGCCGCGAGGATGCCGACCGGATCCGTGAGTATCCCGTCCGGGTGAGCGACATCGACATCTTCGATCACATGAACAACTCCGTGTACTGGAGCGTCGTCGAGGACTACCTCTTCAACAACCCCGAACTGCTGGCGAAGCCGCTGCGGGTGACCATCGAGCACGATCTCCCGGTCGCCCTTGGCGACAAGCTGGAGATCATCACGCACGTTCACCCGGCGGGATCGACAGATCTGTTCGGCCCGGAGCTGGCGGACCGCACTGTTACAACGCTCACATACGTCGTCGGCGAAGAGGTCAAGGCCGTCGCCGGCATCTTCTCGCTCTGAATCGATCGGGTTTAACAGTACGGGCGTACTGACCTGCGAAGACTTGCTACTGGACGGTAACTTCTGAACCGGTACAGGTGTCGGTCACCTTCGCAAGCTTTGCAAGTTAACACCTGACGTTGGCGAAAGTTGGCATCTGAAACGGGTGGACCAGCGCATATGTGCTGTGTCATCTTGGTCTTAGCAGAGAAGTTAACTCGCGGTGGTGTTAACAAGTTCGATGCGCGATGCCACCGGTGATCAGTAACCAAAGGAGCACCAATGTCCACCGTTGGCACGCCGAAGAGCCCCGAGCAGATCCAGCACGACTGGAACACCAACCCCCGCTGGAAGGGCATCGAGCGCACGTACAGCGCCGAGGACGTCGTCGCCCTGCAGGGCCACGTCGTCGAGGAGAGCACCCTGGCCCGCCGCGGTGCCGAGGTGCTCTGGGAGCAGCTCCACGACATGGACTACGTCAACTCGCTGGGCGCGCTGACCGGCAACCAGGCCGTGCAGCAGGTCCGGGCCGGCCTCAAGGCCATCTACCTGTCCGGCTGGCAGGTCGCCGGAGACGCGAACCTGTCCGGCCACACCTACCCCGACCAGAGCCTCTACCCGGCCAACTCGGTGCCGCAGGTCATCCGCCGGATCAACAATGCGCTGCTGCGCGCCGACCAGATCGCCAAGGTCGAGGGTGACCGGTCCGTCGAGAACTGGCTGGCCCCGATCGTCGCCGACGGTGAGGCGGGCTTCGGTGGCGCGCTCAACGTCTACGAGCTGCAGAAGGCCATGATCGCCGCCGGTGTCGCTGGTTCGCACTGGGAGGACCAGCTGGCGTCGGAGAAGAAGTGCGGCCACCTCGGTGGCAAGGTGCTGATCCCGACCCAGCAGCACATCCGCACCCTGACTTCGGCGCGTCTGGCCGCTGACGTCGCCGACGTCCCGACGCTGGTGATCGCCCGCACCGACGCCGAGGCCGCCACGCTGATCACCTCGGACGTCGACGAGCGCGACCAGCCGTTCATCACCGGTGAGCGGACCAAGGAAGGCTTCTACCAGGTCACCAACGGTGTCGAGCCGTGCATCGCCCGCGCCAAGGCCTACGCGCCGTACTCCGATCTCATCTGGATGGAGACCGGCACCCCGGACCTGGCGCTGGCCAAGAAGTTCTCCGAGGCGGTCAAGGCGGACTTCCCCGACCAGATGCTGGCCTACAATTGCTCGCCGTCGTTCAACTGGAAGCAGCACCTGGACGACGCGACCATCGCCAAGTTCCAGAACGAGCTCGGCGCGATGGGCTTCAAGTTCCAGTTCATCACCCTGGCCGGCTTCCACGCCCTCAACTACTCGATGTTCGATCTGGCCCACGGCTACGCCCGCAACCAGATGAGCGCCTACGTCGAGCTGCAGGAGCGTGAGTTCGCGGCCGAGGAGCGCGGCTACACCGCCACGAAGCACCAGCGCGAGGTCGGCGCCGGCTACTTCGACCGGATCGCCACCACCGTGGACCCGACCAGCTCCACCACCGCGCTCGCGGGTTCGACCGAAGAGGGTCAGTTCCACTGAGCGCAGCGAAGTGGAACCATCGGCTTGAGCCACTGAGCGCAGCGAAGTGGAACCGATAGCCGGAGAGCCACTAGATCACTAAGTCACCCAACTGCGCGAGCAGACGGAAAGGGCCCTCAATCCGCGCGATTGAGGGCCCTTTACGTCTGCTCGCCGGGGTGGAGTAGAAAGTGTCAGCGTGAGTATTGAGCGAGTGGGCGTCGTCGGCGCTGGACAGATGGGCGCGGGCATCGCCGAGGTTTCGGTGCGTGCCGGCGTCGACGTGCTGATCTACGAGCCGACAGAGGCACTCGTCGAAGCGGGCCGCGACCGGATCGCCAAGTCGTTGGAGCGAGGCGTCAGCAAGGGCAAGCTGACTGAAGCCGAACGCGACGAGGCCTTGGCGCGGCTGAACGTCACGACCAGCCTGGCCGATCTGTCGGACCGCCAGCTGGTGATCGAGGCGATCATCGAGGACGACAAGGTCAAGGCGAAGGTCTTCGCGGAGCTCGACGAGGTCATCACCGATCCCGACGCCGTGCTGGCGTCCAACACCTCGAGCATCCCGATCATGAAGATCGCGGCGGCGACCAAGAATCCCGGTCGCGTGCTGGGGTTGCACTTCTTCAACCCGGTGCCGGTGCTGCCGCTCGTCGAGTTGGTCAGCACACTGGTGACCACCGACGAGGCGCTCGCCCGGACCGAGGAGTTCGCGAGCAAGGTGCTCGGCAAGCAGGTCGTGCGCTGCGCCGACCGGTCCGGCTTCGTCGTCAATGCGCTGCTGGTGCCCTACCTGCTGTCGGCGGTCCGGATGGCCGAGGCCGGCGTCGCGACGATCGAGGACATCGACACGGCGGTCGTCGCCGGGTTGTCACATCCGATGGGGCCGTTGAAACTGTCCGACCTGATCGGGCTCGACACGCTCAAGCTCATCGCGGACAAGATGTTCGAGGAGTTCAAAGAGCCGCTGTTCGGCCCGCCGCCGTTGCTTCAGCGGATGGTCGAAGCCGGCCAGCTGGGCAAGAAGTCGGGCAAGGGCTTCTACAATTACTAGGCGCGTCACCACATTGGCAAT
>NZ_JBOGDD010000836.1:0-1985 GCF_050701675.1 Mycobacterium sp.
CAAGAAGGGCGCTCCGCAGTTGCCGTCCGAGCACGGCAAGAGCGCTGACCCCGTGCGTACGTACGGCGTTCGGTCCATATCTCGCCAGCCGCGCCGCGGCCTCCGTACGGGAGAGCCCGTCAGCCGAGCTGCCCAGCCAGCCCAGTACGTCGTCCAAAGCCGCTGAACCCACCGCCCCTGCAGTGCTGGCTTGATGCGTTCCGGTCACTGAGGCCGCAAGAGAAACGTTGGTTGCTCGGTTCATGGTTCGCGGGCAACGATCACCGGAGTCCGAGCGGACTGCACCACTGCAGAGCTCACCGAACCCAGCAACATACCCGCGAAGCCGCCACGACCGTGACTGCCCACGACGACCAGTTGAGCACGTTCTGACTCCTCGAGAAGACGTTCAGCGGCGAGGTTTGCGACCACCACGCTACGCACCGTGACGGCGGGATAGCGTGACTGCCAGCCGGACAGCCGCTCCGCCAGAAGCTCCCGTGCCCGAGGCTCCACCGCAGGCCAGTCGATTTCGGGGTATCCCCAGCCACCCCAGTCGATGCACGCATGGACCGCCACGAGATCCACACCACGGCGCGAAGCCTCGTCGAAGGCGATCGCGGTCGCCGACTCGGAGGCGGGTGAACCGTCGACACCGACCACTACCGGGGCGAAGGCAGCAGCGGGCATCGGCGGATCCTCGTCGTGGATGACGGCGACCGGACAGTGTGCATGCTGCGTCAATCCGGAACTGACCGCGCCGAGCAAATGTCGCAGACGCCCCCGCCCATGCCGTCCCACCACGACCATCTGAGCATTCTTCGACAGATCGGCGAGGCACGCGACGGCCGGCCCGGTCACCGTCTCGCTATCAATCTCGATGGAGTCCGGCCCAGTCGCATCATGACCGATGGCCGTCGCGTCGCGGATGATGTCGCGCCCCTCGGCTTCCTGCCATTGTTGGAATCCGGGCGGCAACGGCACCTCCGGCCAGGTCATCGTCGCCGGCGGAGGCAGCACGTGGACCAAGGTGAGCGGCACCTTGCGCCATGCCGCATCTCGCGCTGCCCACGCGACGGCGGCCTTCGAGGCGGAAGATCCGTCGACACCAACGACGATCCCGTGATGATTGGCCGCCGTTGTCATTTCTCTCTCCCCGGATGTCATGTCTTGGCGCGCACGTTTGGTGGCACCCTCTTCCCCGACGACACTAAGCCCCGCCCCGCGCTTGGTCTTGGGCCGTTGGTCACTCGACGCGAGTCCCTTTGGCACCGAGCACCGGGGAACCCTCGGTCGGTGCGGTCACGGGACCAATGGCCAACCTTCGAGGACCTAGGACTCCTCCGACCAAGTTCACCGATCCCTAGCGTCGACCACAACACCTCTGGGGTCTGCGACGGATCCCGGGACGTCGGAAGGAGCAACGATGAGTCCAGCGTCATACGTCCAGCCAGGCGCCGCGATCGTCGTCGGCATCGACGGCTCGCAGGCAGCCATTCACGCCGCCGAGTGGGCGATCGACGAAGCCGTCGCCCGGGACGTGCCGCTTCGCCTGGTCCACGTCGCCAGCATCGACTCCACCGCCGGCTCCTCACCCTACGAGGTGCCGCTGGGCATCGAGTACGCCGAGACGGTGTTGCGCCAGGCAGACGCCGCCATCCGGGCGACCGGCAGGCAGGTCGAGGTCAACACCGCGATCGTTCGGGGGGCGCCCACCACCGTGTTGTTGGCCGAGTCCCGCGATGCGGAGCTGGTCTGCGTCGGTTCAGTCGGCATCGGTGCCATCTCCCGAAAGTTGTTGGGCAGCACGGCGATGGCGTTGGCCGAGGGCGCGCACTGCCCGGTGGCGATCATTCGGGACCGCGGCGCGGGGCAGCCAACGGACCGTCGCTGGATCGTGGTCGCCGTCAAGGCGTCGACCGACGATGAAGACATAGTCGTCACCGCCATGGAGGAGGCTCGACTACGCCACGCCCCCGTCCTCGCGGTCGGATTGTGGCAGGAGG